>JAYUCD010000263.1:0-2685 GCA_043740515.1 Bdellovibrio sp.
AAAATATTATTGGATTCGACAAAACCAGATGGAACACCCAGAAAGATGCTCAATTCCGAAAAAATCTTTGCGATGGGTTGGAAGCCGAAAATTGAATTGAAAGAGGGATTAGCATTAACCTATCAGGACTTTTTAAAAAACCGAAAAACCCGCCCGTCTTAAGTTCGCCGAAAGTTGCCCAAGCCTTTTTGGAATTCAGCTAAAGCTTCAGGGGAACCGATTTCCCAAAAACGTTCTTTCACCGGAAATCCCAAAATCTTTTTTCGTGAAGCTGCTTCAGATAAAGGAAGCGCCAGATCCATCGGAATTTCTTGCGGAAAAAATTCAATAAGAGAACGCTTTAAAATCATAAATCCGTAATCAATATATTCCCAATCCGGTTGCGGGTTAAACTTGTCATAGGTGATCCATGATTTTTTTAAATCGATATTGCAAATATGTCCAGGCAGCTCGTTCTTGAAGATCGTCATGGATCCTAATGCAGAGGTGGCGGCGTAGTTCTCCAAGAAGTCCGTCAAAGAAAAATTAAGAAGAGTATCGCCGTAGGTTACACATAAATCGTTAAACTGGAATTTTAAAGCTTTTCGCACAGCTCCCCCGGTCCCCACCAAAGTTGAACCGTCTTCTATGTACTGAATTTGCAACCCCCATTTTTTGCCATCTCCACAATAATTGCGAATTTTCTCGCCTAGATATCCGATGCTTAGCAAGACCTTTTGAAAACCGATTGATTTCAGCCAAGCCAAATGAACATCCGCAAACGTTTCGGCTGGTGAGACCGACATTAAATATTTAGGAGTATCGGAAGCAAGACCCTTCAGTCGAGTCGCCCTTCCGCCTGCGAGTATCAAAATTGGAATTTGCCCAATCTGATCTGACACCTATGAGCCCTGCCACCATAGAGGATGAGGTTTGCCTTTTTGGAGAGCGGCGGATTTGAGGTAAATGTCTTCAACGAGCTTCAGGCAAGACAGCGCATCTCCAAAGCCACCGTTGATGGGCACTTCTTTTTGAATTGCATCGCGAAAGTTGGTATTTTCTTTTTTCCAGCTCAAGTCATCGCCTGGATAATCGCGTTCTTCAAAATCAGGTGGCCCCATCTCTGGCTTCATTTTGTAAATCAAAAGTTTTTCTGGACCATAGGAGCGGCCCAAGCCGAGCCACTGATATTTTCTTTGCCGAGTGTAAACCTCAAAACGAAATTCATTTTTCCACTCGGAAGAAGAAACATGAAAACTAAATGTAGCACCTTTTGCATCTGTGAGAATAGCCCATGCATTGTCATCGACTGGCATGTCCCAATAATGAGTTTTCACATAGCTGGTGACCACCTGCAGGCCCGGCATCAAGACGGAAGCGAGATCCAGTATGTGCACCCCTTGATCGAGCAATTCTCCGCCGCCTGAGATTTCCACATTTGAACGCCATTCCTTGTCGAATCCAAGCCGCGCTCCATTTCCATATTGGGCTCGAATGAACATGATCGGATCCTCTGGCCGATTGTTGATCTCATGAACCAAATCTTCAAAGGCCGGATGAAAGCGATGATTGAAGCCAATTTTGATCTGAGACTTTGGATTGGAAATTTGTGACAACTCCCCGAAGCTGCGCGCCGCTGGCTTTTCAACTAAGACGTGAATGCCCTGGGCAATTGCTTTTTTAAGAATAGGAACAAGAGCTGAATTGATCGCCGCAACTATGACCGCAGAAATTTCTTTGGGATTCAGAACTTCAGCTTCGCTTTTTGCGACTCGGGCGCCGGTGAGCTCTGCTATTTTTTTAGCGCGAGATTCGTTCGGGTCGTAACAAATTGCCAATTGGACGCCGTCTGGAAGGGCGACAACTCGTCTTTCACCAATGACTCCGCAGCCAATCAATCCCCATTTCATCAGTTTGCCTCATCGAATAGAAAAGAGTTTTCTTGCAGATAGCGAACGGTGTCTCGCACGCCTTTTTCCAAAGAGTGAGTGTAGTTCCAGCCCAGTTTTTTCAACGGGGCGCAGTCCAACTGAATCCGCGGACTGTCGCCGATCCACCCGCGCTCTCCACCCGAGTACTGAAGTTCTGGTTTCAATTTCAATTCGTCAGTGATGTAAGAAATACTGCGGTCAACTGTCAGCGCATCGTCGTGACCGATATTGAAAACATTGAAGCCTTTTAGATTGGAATTGATGGCGGTCCACAGGCCATTCATCAAATCATAAATGTGCAAATAGGATTTCAACTGTTTGCCGTTTCCCAAGACAGGAAGCTTGCTCGGATCTTGACGAAGTTTTTTGATGAAGTCGAAGACATGCCCGTGGGTATACCGAGGCCCCAGAATGGAAACAAAGCGAAACACCACTGCGTTCATTTCGTATCCGTGAGCATAGGCTGCAACGATTCCCTCACCGGCTAATTTGGATGCACCATAAAGCGAAGTTTGCTGAGGAAAAGGACAGTTCTCCGGAGTCGGAAATACTGTCGGCTCTCCATACACAGAGCCGGTCGAGCTAAACATAATATTTTTACAGCCGGAGAGCCTTGCGGACTCGACAACGTTCCAAGTTCCAATGGTGTTGTAATCCAGATCTCGACGAGGTCGCTCAAGTCCTTTTCGGACATCCGCGTTTGCTGCAAAGTGGATCACCCAGTCGGGTTTAAAAGTCTGCATGTTTTGAGAAAGTGTTTCCAACTCTCGAATGT
>JAYUCD010000264.1:0-16061 GCA_043740515.1 Bdellovibrio sp.
TGCGTTTTCGCACCTCCTGGAATTAATTTCCTCGGACTGAGCCGTAGTCGACGCCGCGCGCATCGCTTCCACTTTGAAATTCTTCTGGCAAGATCCTTCATTCAGACAAAATTCAGAGGAGTTTTTATGATCGTTGGAGTTCCAAAGGAAATTAAGATCAGTGAAAATCGAGTCGGTATGACCGAAGCGGGCGTTCGACAATTGGTGAAAGAAGGCCACACTCTTTACGTCGAAAAAGATGCAGGAGTCGGCTCTGGAATCAGCAACGAGCAATACGAAAAATCAGGCGCGAAAATTTTAGCAACCAAAGCTGAAGTTTATGCGAAATCCGATATGATCGTGAAGGTCAAAGAACCGCTTCCAGATGAATACACATTGCTGCGTGAAAATCAGATTCTCTACACCTATTTGCATTTAGCTGCCGAAGCCAAATTAACCAAAGTTTTGTGCGAGAGAAAAGTCAAAGCAGTCGCTTACGAAACCATTCAAGCGGCTGACGGCAGCTTGCCTTTGCTCACTCCCATGAGTGAAGTGGCAGGGCGCATGGCAACTCAGATTGGCGCTTTCTATTTACAAAAAGATCATGGCGGAAAAGGTATCTTGCTCGGTGGAGTCACCGGAGTGAAGCCAGCCAAAGTTACCATTATCGGTGGCGGAGTGGTGGGAACCAACGCCGCGAAAATGGCGGTTGGTTTGGGCGCGCACGTAACTATTTTGGATGTGAATTTATCTCGCCTCGAATATCTCGACGATGTTTTCCAAGGCCGAGTCACCACTTTGTATTCAAATGCGCAAAACCTCGAGCAGTCGGCGATTGAGAGCGATCTTTTGATTGGTGGAGTTCTGATCACCGGACACAAAGCTCCAACTTTGGTGAGCAAACAAACCGTTTCGCAAATGGCAAAAGGCTCCGTGGTTGTCGACGTGGCTGTGGATCAAGGCGGTTGCATTGAGACCTGCAAGCCAACATCGCATACCAATCCCACTTACGAAGTGGATGGAGTGATTCATTACTGTGTGCCAAACATGCCAGGTGTGGTGTCTCGAACTTCCACCTATGCTTTGACCAACACAACTTTGAAATATGCTTCGATGCTTGCTGCGATGGGAGTGGAAGATGCCATTGCCAAAGATCCAGCTCTTTTCAAAGGTCTGAATGTCTACAACGGGGCTGTTTGCTATGAACCGGTTGCACGTGATCTAGGAATGGAATTCAAACCTTACCGTCACTAAGTTTTTATCTCAAAGATTTCAGAAAATGCAGGTGCCCCCAATCTTCGGTTTTGAGCAAGGGCACCTTTTCTTTTTTCAAAAGTGAAACGACCTCGGCATGTGGATGCCCATAACGTTTTTTTCTTGCCGTCGATACGGCCCACTTTAAATTTCTCAAATGCTGCAAGAGTTGAAGCGAAGTGCTCGTCCGGCTGCCATGATGACCAAGCACTAAACCTTCTGTTCGAGTCGGTGAATTCTCGCTCCAAATTTTTTCTTGAGTCTTGGGCGAATCTCCAGGAATCAATGTCAGAAAAAACTTCGAAAATACAACTTCGCTGAGCGAGTTGGAATCCCCTTTGCGCGATGTCTGTGGCGAATGAACATTGCTCATCCAATGTGAAACTTCTTTCAAATCTGGAGGAGTGCAAAGTGGGATCTGATCAATCAGATCGGCTTTGCGTGAATTCGACGGGCCGGCTGGCCGATCTATCAGGCAGGCCGATCTCACTCGTGCTGCATATTTATTGGCATAGGCCATATGGTCCCAATCCCAATGCGAAATGTGCAGAAAATTCATTTTTCCATGACAAAAATGCAGGACTTGATAGCTCACGTCTTTCTCGCCGCCTAAATCATAATGCAGGCAATATTTTTGGTGTATTTCTGTCGTCCACTGACCTTGACCTACATTCCAGACGACGAACTGATCCGGCCCTTCTTTCTCTTCTATTCCTGTTTCTTCGAAAGCCTTGGTCTGAAAGTTGAGAAGAAAAATAAAAATATAAAAAACAATTGGAAAAATAAATTTAGACATAATGCCTCTGGTAACGATAGCGACGTAAAATTTCAAAAGCGACTTGGAGCAGGGCCAAAAAAATCCAAAGCAAAAACCATTTTTCAAAATCTAAATTTTGCAAAGGCAAGTGATCAGGATGGGGAAAGCGTAGAAAAAATCGGAGCGCTGACAAAACCATCTCCCAGAAAAAATCGGCGAGATGAGCAAAGCTCGGAAAGGCCATCAAAAGCAAAGTCATCGGAAAAATAAAAAAGGCAACGAGCGGTGCAAAAATGGCATTTAAAAAAACAGAAAGAAATGAGAACTCGAGCAGTCCCACTGACATCAAGGATTGAACAGTCAAGCTGTTGAGCCAATGCTTGGCAAACTCTCTCCAATGTTTTGTTTTTCGATGATAAGTCAAACACAGCGGCGCGAGAAGAAAGCCGGTCGAAGCCAGCCAGGAAAGGTAAAAAGAAAAGTTAAAAATCCAATCCGGGGCCAGTCCTAAAATCAAAACTCCTGAAGCCAAATGGACTTTGCTTGCATCCCAATTCCATTTGAAATTTTCCGATAGTTCGCGAATCAAGAAGCAGACAAAGACTCGGACGACGGGCGGGCGGAAACCTGTCATCAAACAGTAAAGTAAAAGAATCAGTAGCAAACATATCTTTAATCCTGGATGCACCCGAAACCGCTGAGGCCAGGGTGCTAAAATCAAAGCACTGAGCAAATGAAGATGGCAGCCGGAAACCACCATAAAATGGATCAACCCGGTCTCTTGAAAGAGAATTTGATCAAATGAATTTCCCAGTGGAGTTCCACACACAAAACTTTGGGAAAGATTGCGGTGAAGCTCTTCGGAGGCAAAAATATCTGCACATTTATTTTGCAGCAAAGTCGATAGTTCTGCCGCAATAACGGGCATTTTAAGCGTCAACAGGCTCGCGAGACCGGAAAGTAAAATCAGTGATATCATAATTTCAGAGAGGCTTAGCAATAAGGGCTCCAAGCTCGCCTCTGTCAGAATTTGACTGAAAGAAAAGGCCGTCCGAAACCAGACTTTTTAAGTTCTGTCATGGCCATTCCTTAGGTTTGATTAATTAGATGCTTTGCCCAGTAATTTCAAGTATTTACTACTGCTGAAGTAGCCAGCATTTGGCTGAAAGCCTTATGCAATCAATGGTCTAAGGTCCAGGAGCCATTTATTTCCCCAAAAAATGTGGATAACTCTGGAAAGAGCGTCAAATCTCTATCTGACTTTCTCTCTTGAGATATTTTTAATCTGCGTGTCATACTTGAATGATGAGAAAAATGATTCTTTTCAATGCAGTTTTGTATCTGTCTCTGCTTACAGGCTGTGCGGCTTTTCAGACTTCCAAACAGCAAAGTGCTGCTCCGACAAAAACTCCTCGAGTTCTGGAGCTGGAAAGAAAGATGCATGAGCGCGAAGAGGCTCGCCAAGACCGTCGGGATCAGAACCGAGTGATCGCCAAGAAAACTCAGAATAATAATTTCAAAGAAAATGATTCTTTGCGCATTCAAAGTTCCCCGCAAAGTCGTGTGATATCAGTCACGCCCTCTTCTTTCCAGCCAAGCCCTCACATGACTGATAAGCAACTTTATAGTGAGCTGGTCGGTAGTTATGATCGCAACAATGAGCTCGCTTTTTTTTCTCGCTTTCAAGCCTTCAACCAGAAATTTGTAAAGAGTCCGCTTGCTCCCGATGTAATTTATCTGGCTGGTCTGATGTCTTTGTCCAACAAGAACTATGGACCCGCATTGAAGTTCTTTAATCAAGTCCTCAAAAATTATCCGAGTAGCAGCAAGGCCGCCTCGGCTCTTTTTGCTAAGGGTGTGACCTTTAAGAAAATGAATTTGATTCCTGAATCTCAAAAAGTCTTGGTGACTGTTCAGAAAAAATATCCTGGCAGCCCCGAAGCATTGAGAACTCAGGCCGAACTGAAAACTTTGAATCGTTAAGCAGAAAACCAAACAGGGATGTTCAGTTTGAATGCTCGTCGCTCTTCTATTTTAGGTCTTTCTATCGCAATACCACTTTGTTTGGTCAGCTCAATGTCAGCACTGGCGCTGGATGAACCAAATCTGAAAAAAGAACAACAGCTGTTCAATATCTACAAGTCATTCAACCAGCGACCCACCGGCAGTGAAAGCTGGAAAGGTGCTGCTGCTGGAAAAGATAAAACTTATTCGGTGCAAAAGGGAGACAGTCTTTGGGATCTCAGTGAAGCCCTCTTCGGAGACTCTCAATTCTGGCCCAAAATTTGGTCCTTGAATGCAGAAAAGATCACGAATCCGCATGAGATCTTTCCATCTCAAACGATCCACTTCACTCCGGGAACTTTGGGAGAAGCTCCGAGCATGGCTCTCTCCGACAAGTCCGAAGATACAGAAGATGCAGTCAAGATAACTCCCGCAGAAGCGAAAGCTGACCAAGAACTGCTCTCCAAAGTTGAAATTCCTCCGACAGAAAAAAAATCAGTGGTGGGAGATATCCCGGGCAGCTTACCCAATTGGCTCTATGGGAGCCAAACTCCAACTGTTAATTTCGAAGTTAAAAAACATGAGCGGAGCTTTGCCGCTCCTGAAATGAACTTGGCTTTTTTTATTTCCGACCACCATTTAACGGATGTTGGAGAAGTAGCAGAAACAGAATTGGGTTTAGGCGCGGCTGCCGAGTACCAATTTATTTTTGTACGAATGAAGCTTCCTTCTGAAAAGCAAAAATTGATGGTGATTCGTGAGACGACAAGCTTGAAGGACCCCTATTCTGGAAATATTGGCTACCTCAATCAGATTCAAGGCCAAGTCGAAATTCTGGAACTGGTTAATTCTAAAGAAAACCTCTATCGTGCAATGGTCAAAAAATCTCTGCATCATGTGGAGGTTGGAGCGAAACTGATCGTCGGGGAGCTTCCAACTTTTAATAATCAAAAGCAAATTCTCGGAAGCGCCAGTGCACGCATTGTGGGCGGGCAGACGGCAGAAATTTTTGCGACTCAGCAGCTGGTTTTTTTAACCGGCAAAGACTTGAATCTCAATGAGACCTATCCGATTTTTAAAACTCAGAGAAAACATAGTGAGTCTTCGAATGCCCTGGAAAATCCGCGACAGATTGGTGAAGTGAAAGTTGTCAAAATGGACGGTGAATTTGCAACGGCCGTGGTCCTCGGGGCGCTTGAAGAGCTTCGCATTGGTGACTCGACCAGCCCATCGATATTTCTCAAATAATTATTAAATCCAGTTTCTGATCGAAATTCGGAAACGATCCTCTCATCCGTCAATCTAGTCTCCTTTGAACATTGAACCATTTTTGCAGCTGTCAGTCTGAATGGAATCTTCAATTTGGCTTTTTGCTTTGCTCTATTCGCGTGAGAAAAAAACTTCTCTTTCTAGCTTTTTATCGGTTGTTCGGGATTTGAAAAAGGGAATGAGACTCTTCAGTCAAAATTTTTTGCTCAAATATCCAGAGCTGCGGCAGCTGAGTCAAAAATATCCAGGGCCAGAGCTTGAAAAATTGACGAGGGGGCTGATGCAGTCCGTGGCTCAAGGACAAATTCTGCTTTATCCAGGGCATTGTTTTTTTCCGAAAGACTATCTCACTTTGTATGAAATTCCATTTTTGATTCGAATGCTCGGATCGCCGGTTTGGCTGACTCAAAAAGGCCTCTCAATTGTCGGCGGCCGAGAGCCTGGTCAGGCCACATTGGATTGGATGAATCTGCATCTGACCACATTTTTTCGTCGGCAGAATGGATTTACAATCAGTGGGGGTGCGCGGGGAGTGGATCAAAAGACTCATTCGATTTCACTTCGAACTCAGACTCCGACTGTGGCCATCCTGCCTTCGGGATTGAGTCAAATTTATCCCTCGAGTTTTCAAGATCTCATACCTGACATCCTTCAATCGGGTGGTGCGATCTTGAGTGAGTACGAGGATTCTCAAAAAATGCAAAAGTATCTTTTCGCTCAGAGGAATCGATTGATTGCAGGCTTAGGGCGAGCCACTCTGATCTTGGAAGCTGGTCGCCGAAGCGGCACCATGCTAACCGCCCGAGAAGCCATTGAGCAGTCGAAACCACTTTGGATACTACCTGGGCATCCGATGGAGTGGAAATTCCAAGGCAGCTTGGATTTATTAATCGAAGGAGGGACTCCCGTGCGAGATGCTGATGATTTGACTCTGCTCTTCGAGTCAGAAACACAGACTTGGACAGATTTCCTTACGCCTCATTCGGATCTATCCCAGTTATCTAGTTAGGCCTTTGTCCAGGAGGCACTATCCATAGGGCGAGGTGAATAAATAACTCTTATGCTCAAATAAAAATGACAAAATGTGAAAAAAGTTTTTGTCATTTGAGATTTTTTCTCTGACACTGATCTTAAGGGAGGGGCGATGTGGTCAGGGATGACCATGGTGGTAAGGAAGCTACTGCATCGCTCTGTTTTTTTCCGAGCCTAATTCCAATTCTTTCGAAGACTCCAAAACGCAATTCCAGTGAACAAAATATTCGGTGTCCAGATAGCAAGAGCCACTGGAACTTGGCCACTTCGAGCCAAACCTTCGGCTGTTACGTACAGGACCCAGTAAAGAACAACAACTCCAAGACAAATAACAATTCCACCTGATTTTTGATTTCGACGGTTGGTATTGCTCCCCAGGCCGACTCCAAGCAGACCGAAAATAAGACAAACAATCGAAATCGCCCAGCGCTTGTGAAACTCGGCTTTCAAAGTTCTTTGGTCCTCATCATTGAGATTGGGTTTGGTCATTGCGTCTGAAATTTCTTCGATAGTCAAAGAGGGAGCTGATTTTTCGCGAACCTCGGCTTTGATCGGATCAACCATGCGAATATCATAAGAGTCGAATTTGATTTTGGTGTGAGATTCGCCTTTTCGGTGAATAGCTCCATCAGAAAGCCGCACCAAAACCGAATTCGGTTGATCAGCGTCTTGAATGATCTGTCCTCGCTTAGCAATGACAGTGAGAGGGATTTCTCCTTGAGTCTCATCATAAATAAACACGTTTTTCAGTTCGCCTGTTTTTGAATCCACTTGATTCGCATAAACAACTTTATCAAAAAATCCCTCTGAAAAGGTTCCCTCTCGTATCGAAATGCTGGCCTTTGTCTGTCCCACTTTGGTAACAAGCAGCTCGAACTGGCGGTTGCCCCAAGGAGCCAAATGAAATGAAGTCTGAGCAGATACAATTGTCACGACGAGGGCCAACAAAAAGGCAGGCAAAGTAATCGAAATCATATTCATGCCGCTGGCTTTTAAGGCCACCATTTCAGAATCTTGACTCAATCGTCCGTAGGTCATGAGAACGGCAAAAAGAAGGCTCATCGGTAAAAGCGCCGGCAAAAATGAAATGGAAAGATAGAGCACGATCTGTCCGACAACACCTAAGCCAACACCGTGAATCAGAACAAATTCGGTGTAACGTAAGGCTTGAGCCATCAGCAAAATAAAAATGAAAACTAGGACTCCAAGAACGAGGGCCGGGATCATCTCAAAGAAAATATATTGGGTCGCTTTACGCTGTCTGAACAATTGCATCGAAAACCATTGTAGGGCAGCCAGACCAAAGCATCAAACAAGATCCACCAGCCCGGGCTTCATTGCATCGCTTTTCAAAATCGAGCAAAATAAGGAGCACTGCAACTGACCAGCAAAGTTTTGTGAAAGGGATATTTGAAAACATGATCAAAGTTCTCTTGGCATACGAAGACTTCAACGAACTGACTTTGACAGAGTCCTATTTGAAAAGAGTCGGCTTCGACATTGTCGGCATCAGCAACGAAGTTCTCATTCAGGATCAGATTTTGTCTTTCAATCCTGAAGTGATCGTGGCATTTGGAAAAAATCAAAAAGTTTCCAGTTTTTCAGTCGGACAAAAATTGAAAGACAATCATCGCTATCACGGACGAGTCGTGATCATTGTTCCCAAGGATGTCAGACCCACCGCTAGTGATATGCTCAAAATGAAAATGGATGCCATCATGGAAGCGCCCTTTGCTCCTGAAAAATTAATTCAGGTTCTCTGTCGCCTCTGCGGACATTCCGCCGATCCATTTTTAGAAAAATTAAGCAAAGCTCGTTTGAACGATCCCAATTTTGCAAAGAAGCTTCAGTCTCTGCCGCATGCTCCTGTCCTCAATTCCAGCTACGTCACAGGAGGCGGCTCGACACCTCAGTCTTCGTCTGTCTCTCAATCGAAGCTAACTGGCAGTGGAGTTGCTGGAGAAATGATTTCGGGAAACCCGAATTCTGAAACTTTCTTTCCGCCAGTCGTTGAGAAATCTGACGAAAGATTCAAAGATCCTCAGCGCCAGGCAAAATATGCTGAATTCATCAAACAATCGCCATCTGAAGTTGTGATTTCGAAATCCTCCCATACTCGCCATGAAATTCGAGAGAAACAAAAAGAATTGGAAAAGGGTTGGGATTACCAGCAGTTGGACACGATTGACGATAAGAAAAGAAAATTCGCCGAAGCCCTCTTCAAAAAAAACGGCAAGTGAGCCTGCATCGGTGGTGCTCGGCTTGACAATTTTCTGTAAAAGCACAAATTTAGTGGATCAACCAGCGGAGGTTTCATGGGACAATTTACCAAGCCAGTGACAGACCAAGAATTCGATACACAAGTGATTAAATCCACAGTTCCTGTGCTTGTCGATTTCTGGGCAGAATGGTGCGGACCCTGTCGAGCCATTGGACCAAAGCTTGAAGAAATTGCTCAAGAGATGGGGGCTCGAATCAAAGTCCTCAAGGTGGATGTTGATAACAATCAAGCCACTCCTGCGCAGTATGGAATTCGCAGCATTCCAACCATGATTTTATTTAAAAACGGAAAAGCCGTAGACCAGATCATGGGTAATCATCCGAAAGAAAGCATCGTCGACTTTATCACTCGTCATCTTTAGTTTTTTTTCAATTTTGGTTTAAAAAATTTTCGTTCAGAATTTTAATTTAAGTTTATCAGCCGCTGTCATTGGTTTAGAAAAGATAGCGGCGATAGGCGACGCTGGAAATAATTCCGAGAGCCAGCATTGTTGTCAGCATACTGGATCCCCCGTAGCTGAGCAGGGGCAAGGGAACTCCAACGATTGGTAACAGCCCGATCACCATTCCCATGTTTACAAACATATGCCAAAAAACGTAAGACAGAACTCCGACTGTCATCAGAGCGCCAAACTTATCTCGGGCAGTTGTGGCAATTCGAATCGCAATTAAGAAAAGCACGCAGAACAAGGCCAACGTGGTGACGCTGCCAACAAATCCATGCTCCTCACTGAGCACAGAATAAATAAAATCGGTGTGTCGTTCTGGCAAAAATTCAAGTTGGGATTGAGTGCCTTTGCGAAAGCCTTTGCCTAAAATCTTTCCGCTACCGACAGCGATTTTGGACTGAATGCTGTTGTATCCACTGCCACGGGGATCGTTCGTCGGAGAAATAAAATTTTCGACCCGAGCCCGTTGATAATCTCGAAGCGCAAATTTCCAAACCACGGGAAGTGCAATCAAGGCAGCGCCAAGGCAAGCGGCGAGAATGCTCTTTCGAACCTTACAAAAAACAATAATAGTACCGCCAATTGCTGCCAGCATCAAAGCTGTTCCCAGATCCGGCTGTTTGACGACAAGAATAAAAGGGACTCCAACGATCAACAATGGAATGATCAATTCACGAATTCCCATGCCTTTGCCGTCCGTGCTTCGGGTGGCAAGAGTTTTTGCCATAACCATGATCAGACAAAGCTTCATGGTCTCCGACGGTTGGTAGTGGAAAAATCCAAAATCAATCCAACGTTGGGCGCCTAATGCAATTTTACCGTAGAATGTGACCCATAAAATAGCCATCAGGTTCAATCCGAATGCAAGGTAGGCCAAGCGACTGATGATTGAATAATCAATCAAGGTCGCAATGAAAAAACAACTCCACCCCGCACCCAACCAAACTAGTTGGTTGACGAAAAGGGGTTCAACATCTCGAGAGTGGGGTCCATGTGTCGCACTGTAAAGATTGATCAGTCCAACCAGATTCAAAGCCAAGATCACTAAAACAAAATTCCAATCAATACGTTTGAACAGCGTTCTCTCTTCAACTTGAAGTGCTAATTCCATCTACTCACCCTCCAAGATTTTAGGAACTTCTTTAACGACAGCAGGCTGAGCCGTCTTTTTATTTTTAAGACCTTCGGCGATCATTTCTGGATGATATTTTTCGAAATAAGCACGGAAAGTATCTCGCACCATGGGTCCCGCACCCGTATTTCCGTGGCAGGCATGTTCTGCCAAGGCTGCAATCGTGACTTCCGGTTTGTCGGCGGGAGCCCAGGCCACAAACCAACCATTGTGTCTTTGCATAATCGGTCGAGCATCGCAGCTGGAATAAATTTCGGCAGCGGAAAAACTCATAACCTGAGAGGTGCCTGTTTTTCCGGCCATTTGAACCCCAGGAATTTTCAAGAAAGTTGCAGTTCCTCGAGCTCCGTTGGCGACTTGTCGCAGTCCTTCTCGAACCACTTTAAAGTTTTCCGCCGAGATAGAGGATCCAGTGGCCTGCTTCTGTTGTAAATCGCGAACAACTTTTGGCAAAGTTTCTCGAATGGTTTTTCCGTCGAGATCCAAAACTTTTTTGATCACGAAAGGCTTCACCACTTTGCCTTCCAGCCCAATTGCATTGTAAGCAACTACCATCTGGATCGGCGAGGCTTGCACGAAACCTTGACCGATGGCCACGCTGAGATTTTCTCCAGGCTGCCACTCTTCACCGATTTGTTTCTTTTTCCATTCGGCGGAAGGCATGAGACCTGAGACTTCTCTTGGTAAATCGATTCCAGTTTTTTGACCTAAGCCAAAGGGCGAAACATAAGCGTGCATCTTGTCGATCCCGAGTGCGATTCCCATTTTGTAGAAAAAGACATTGCTCGAGCGTTCCAGAGCTTCATAAACATTGATGTTGCCGGCTCCGCCATGCACAAAGTGATCATGGTATTGACGTCGACCAAAACTTAAATACCCCGGGCAGTTGATGATCGTGGTTGGAGTGATGATTTTTTCCTGAAGGGCAGCGAGGGCCATGAACGCTTTGAAAGTGGAGCCCGGCGAGAAATAATCTTGAATCACTTTGTTGCGTAAAGGTTTGAAAGGATCGTTGACCAATTTGGACCAAAGCTGAGTGCCTATGCCGCGAGAGAACTCATTGGGATCATAGCTAGGAGCACTGACCCATGCTAAAATTTCTCCATCAGTCTTCATCGCGACCAAGGCTCCGATGCGGTTGTTTGCTTGGAAAGATTTGTAAGCTGCCGTTTGCACATCCCGGTCAATTGTCAGGACAACATTGTGGCCTGGATTGGGATCTTTATCGACAATTTGCTCGCCGTAAATATTTGGAGTGGTCGTGGTTGTTTCTCGGCCGAAAGCATCGACTTGTAAAAACTGAATTCCGTCTTCGCCGCGGATATTGCGCTCAAGAACTTCCTCAAGTCCTGTTTGGCCAATCAAATCGCCTTGTTCAAAGTTGATGTCGCCTTTGTACATATTATTGTAAAGTGGAATTTGTTTTTTTGAAATTTCAGAAACGTAACCAAACAACTGAGCACCGTTGCTCTCAAGAGGGTAATGGCGCACCACTGATTCGCGAATATCCAAGCCAGACGTATCAAGTCGGATCCGTTTCAACCGAAAAACTTCATCACGAGTCAAATTATCTTTCAATTTGATCTGAGCAAAGCTGCCCAACTGGCGCCGAGACTTTTCAATTTTTTGAATGATTTTCGCCGGTTCAATGCCAATGATGGGGCCGACCACGTTGGCAAGACGCTCACCTTTTTCGATGTATTGAGGTGAAATGATCGCCTCAAAACCGGGATGATTTTCGACAAGAACTTTTCCATCGCGGTCGAGCATCAATCCGCGAGGGGCGGTGATCTTGATTTGCTTGATTCGATTTTTTTCGGAGAACTCTCGGAGCTCATTTCCTTGAATGACTTGCAAAATCCACAGTCGACCTGTGAAGGTCAAAAAGGTGAAGGCCAGTGTCATGTAAAAGAGACGATACCTGGGTAGGTATTCTTTGGCCTCTTCGGGATTGGAAATAAACTCACTCATCCGTGGGCCCCTGCACTTTCAGGAAGGGTTTTCTTGTTCGAAAATCGATCGATCCAAGAAAAAGCCCAGTAGAGCGGAACTGAGGAAATAGCAGTGAAGACGATTTCAAAAAAGCGTTGGAAAAAATTGAAGGAAGTAGGATTCACGTCTAACCAACGAGATAAAAAATAACAAAGCAGATGGAAAGTTACCGAGGCGCCGAGGCTGGCCATAAAAAAATATTTAGAGCCCGGCCAGAAGACTCGCTTTTTGACGAAGGAAACCAATCCAAAAATGATCAGGAGACTGAACAGCAGGATTCCCAAGGGAAGAGCCGTGAAAGAATGCAATATCAACGCTACAAAATAGATGGTTAGAATGCTTTCGAAATGCTTCCGAAACAGTACGAGGTAAAGCACAAGATTGAGCCAGAACAAGGGGGCCGGAAGGCCACCGAAAATTTGAAACCAAAAGGTGGTTTGAAGGCCACACAAGATCAAAGCCACAAGACCGATGAGAAAAAGATTTAAAAAATTAAAACGAAGTCTTGGCACTCGGTCAATTCCTCATGGTCACACGGTCGCTGAGATCTTCGTTGGCAGCATTGAGAATCACGAAGACCTCTTCAATTTTATCCGGATCGACCACAGGTTTAAGCTCAACTTTAAGAGAAACCGAAAAAGATTTGTTTTCCACTGTTTCAACTTTGGCGACAGGAAAGCCTTTCGGGAAAATATTATCCAAGCCACTGGTCACCACGAGATCCCCTTGCATCACATCCTCAGATTTTTCCACATAGCGAAGCGCACAGGTGGATGAATTTTTGCCTTCAACGATACCGCGGGCTCGGCTGCGCGCAATCACTCCGTCGACAACCGAGTAGCGATCGGTGATCAAAAGGACCTGGGATGTGAAAGTTCCAGGCTTGAAAATATAGCCGACAACTCCGCCAACTGTGATAACTGCCTGGCCGGCCTTGAGACCGTTTTGAGTGCCTTTGTTAATTTGAATGGTATTGTGGTCGCTCATCAAGTCTTTGCTCATGATACGTGCTGAAAATCAATTCCATTTTGCTGTGAGTTTTGAATTCGAGCAACTGATTCAGGCGGATGTTTTCCTTTTCCAGCTCTGCTTGGACTTCCAAACGAGTCAGAAGCTCGTCGTTCACACTTTTCAATCGGAGGTTTTCTTTTTTGATATTGATCAAATCAAGATAAAGCAGAGTGTTGCCTCTGACTCCGTCGCTGAACGTAAAGAAGGCGGATTGAGTCACAGATCCTAAGAAGCTAAAAGGTTTGTCATACCAGCCTTGGCTTGTCGGCTTTTGCTGCATATTGATAGAGATCAAGGGCAGCGAAACGATAAAGAGAAATGACAAGACCTTTTTCAAATCGAAATTTAAGAAATTCAAGGTGACCTCTCCCACAACGCTAACAAAAAGAGATTCGCTTTCCAACATTCTTTGACATTAAAATGAGTGAAAAATTTGACTGCATAATTTTCTTGAAAAGCGAAATGGCTTCGAAGGATACTAAGGCTCTTTTCGGAGGAAATAAATGAGTCAGCAGTTCAATGATTTGCGAAAGCAAATGTTTTCTGGTTTTAGGAAAGATCGAGTTTCAGCGAAAAGTATCGTCGCCATGATACTCTTTACTGCCATCATACTCGTCTTTGTGTTTTTTGGATTGCCCAATCGCCTGAATGGAGGCGGAGGCCAGGGGATGGGATCTGCTGCGCAGGTGAACAATGCCCTGATTCCTGTGTCAGATCTGAGCTCTGAATCGGCAAGGCTTGAGCAGATGTATGCTCCCTTGTTCGGCGGCAATGGAATTGGAGATGCTCAGCGTCAGTTTGTGAGACAGCAAGCTCTTGAAAGTTTGATTGTGCAAGAGTTGGCCTCTCAAGGTGCCAAAAAAGCTGGCATTCTGGCAACGGACGCAGAACTGCAAGACGTCATTGTCAACGAAATCACAGCTTTTCAGAAGGACGGTCGATTTCAAAGAGATCTTTATTATCAAATTCTGGAAGCCAATCATTTGAACGCCAAGGATTTTGAAAATAAAATTCGCAAAGAGAAAATGAACAACCGGACGCAAAAGTTATTCGAAGTGGCTTCTCATCCACTTTCATTTGAGCTGCAAAAACTCAAATCTCTACACGAAACACAAAACAATGTCGCTTATGCCCGAGTTGATAAGGACAAAGTGGTTAATGCTGCAAAAATCTCTGAATCCGAAGTCAAAACTCAATTAGCCAACCCCGATTTTTCTAAAAAGTTGGAAGACTACTACAAATCCAACAAGTCAGAATTTTCGATCGAACCTGAAGTCCACGCTCAACACATTCTCATCAAATCGGAGCCAGGAAAAGAATCGGAAGCCTTGCAAAAAATTGAAGATCTGAAAAAGCGTGCTGCCACTGAGGATTTTTCAGCACTTGCTACCAAATATTCCGATGATGGTGGATCAAAGATCAAAGGTGGAGACCTTGGATTCTTCGGCAAAGGTAAAATGGTTCCTGAATTCGAGAAAGCCTCCTTTGAAGGCAAAGTTGGCGCGATCTCTGAGCCAGTGAAGTCGCCTTTTGGTTATCACTTGATCAAAGTGCTGGAGAAAAAAGAAGCGCGGCAAAAACCAATCGATGAAGTTCGGACCCAGATTGCTCAAAAATTGATAGCGACTGAGCAATACGATGTTGAGATGAAGGGCCTTGATGAGGCTCTTGCCAAAAATGACACTTCAGCCTTGGATGCTCAGTTAAAAAAAATGGGAGTGAATTGGGAAGAGACTGGATTTTTTGATTTGGCCGCAGATGCCGTGCCGAAGCTCAATAGCGCCGAAGCCAGCAAGGCAGCTCTCGAGCTCAATGAATCCAAACGAATTTTCCCCACTGTCGTTCGTGACAATGGCGAGAAGTATGTGCTCAAGCTCAAAGGGAGCAAAAAAGAAACAGCGCCTGCTACAGCTGACTCTCAGGCTTCATTGTCTCGTGAGCGTTCCTCAGATTTGTTTCGCTCGTGGATTGAGAATGAAAAGAAGGCAGCTCATATCGAGCGGAACAACACTGTTTTGACCGGTCGGCTTTAGTCGCTATGACTCCTGCCTTTTTCAGGCGAATTCCTCTGCAGATTGAGCTGGAGGGGAATTTCCAGTCGATCAATTTTGCTGCCGGATTTTCAAAGCATATCGATCCACTGTCTGGCATGACAGTCAACCTGGTCACAGTTGATCAATGGCTGGATAGCTTATCACAAGCTGCGACTCAGGAAAAATTTTTGGATGCACAGGCATTTCTAAGCTGGTCAGAAAAAAAATTAAAAGTTCTGGCTGCTACAGAAGCAGCAGTTTTAAGTAAAGTTCAGATGCAATTTTTTGATCACTCGATTCTAAGCCTCGGCACTGCAAAGTTTTTTTTTGAAAAATCTCAACAATATTTTTTTCAAGACAGACAAAAATTAAAAATCTGTCGACTTTTTTTTCAATTGGAGTTTTTGGGAGACTTGAAGAAAGCAAAAAATTATTTGCTTCCAAAGGAATTAAAGTTAGCTGGCGAGCAAGATTTAAAAATCTTGGCAGATAACTCAGGACTCAAAATTATGAAGCTAGAAATTTTTGATCCTCTTATCAAGAGTTCTGAGATTATTTTAAACTCTGTTTAGGCTTAGCTTTTCCGCAGCTCTGCTAAAGTTTGCGGAATCGTCTCCAGTAAATCTGAGGGCATCAAGCTCAGGAGATCTTTTCCTGTCTGAATCCATTGGTCAGCAATCAAGCCATGAACGTAGCTTGCCAAGAGAGCGGCTCGTTCAGGCATAACTCCTTGGGCTAAAAATCCGGTGATCATTCCAGCTAAAACATCGCCACTTCCACCTTTGGCAAGAGCGACATTTCCTGTGTTGATTATCAGCGAAAGCTTCGCAAGCGCGATCACCGTGTGAAAGCCTTTGAGAACAAGAATG
>JAYUCD010000265.1:0-6526 GCA_043740515.1 Bdellovibrio sp.
AAATGGCGGTTACGAAAATAACGTTATCCCCTTTAAAAACAAAAAACCGACAGATTCTAATCTGTCGGTCCCTTGTTCGCGAGTTGTCAATAATGGTGATCGCGCCTCGACTCGAACGAGGGACCTACTGCTTAGAAGGCAGTTGCTCTATCCAGCTGAGCTACGCGACCATTTGACTCACTTAAGTAACAAAGCTTTGCAGGATTGTCTTCTTCGACACCTGCTAAAAGCCACTTTGTAACGCATCGCTGCTACCAAATAAGGGAAGGCACCTCAAAGGAGTAGCGGGTTTGGATTGCGAAGTCGGGGCCGTTGCGGGTGATTTGGGCGGCATCGCAGTAGGGATCATGCTCGAAGTAGAGGTACCAGTGTTCGTCGGCGGCGGGGCCTAGAATTTGAGTTTTCTCGTCGATGAGCTTGATGGGCTCGAGATCGTAGCCCATCACCCAAGCTAAGCGGACGTGTGAGCTGGTAGGCACCACATCTCCGCAGTAGAGCAAAGTTGTTTTTCCATCGGAAATTTTCACCATTTGCTGGCCGGCCGTGTGGCCATTCGAAATCAAAACAGAAATTTGTGGCAAAAGATTTTCCTGTGCGCCTTCGAGAATTTTTAATTTCCCCGAAGCCACGATCGGCTCAAAATTAGCGGCAAAGTAGCTGGCCTTTTCTCTGATGTTTGGTTTCCTTGCCGTTTCCAGATTCGCTTTTTGCACATAGTATTGCGCCTTCGGAAAGGTCGGCACAACTTGGCTATTTCGTTCCGTGGTGGCACCGCCAGCGTGATCGAAATGCAGGTGAGTCAAGATCACATCCGTGATGTCATCAAAGGCAAGGCCATGCTGTTTTAAAGATTTCTCGAGCGAAGGGCCGGTTGCATCGATACCGTACATTTCTGAAAATTTGTTACCCAGCTTTTCTCCATATTTTGCCACGAAGTCGGCACCGTTCCCCGTGTCGATCAGAATGTTGCGGGTTTTTCCCTTCAACAGCAGCGCGCGGGCTTCCATGGAAATCCGATTTTTGTCATCTGTGGGATTGGATTTCTCCCAGAGAACTTTGGGAACAGTTCCAAACATCGCGCCGCCATCTAAGCCGAAAATTCCAGTCGGCACAGGGCAAATTTCGTAATCGCCAATTTTTAATTTCAGATTTTCATTTGAAGTTTGATTCGGACTTTGATTTGCGTTCGGATTTTTCATACTTGCTCGCTCAGGGGAGTGTCGGGGTTTTGTGTCCATTCAGGATTCTCCGATAAGTCAAAAGCTTCGGGGTCTATTCCGATCGCCCATTCTCTGTAAGCTTTGTAAATCACCTCGATCGGAGCTGGAGGATGCACGGGACCCACATGAATTGTCAATCTGCCCGGCTTCGCAAACAACGCGCCTTTCGGCCACAAGCGAGTATTGCCATCGAGAAACAAAAATAAAATCGGAGTGTTGGTCTTCTCTGCGAACACGCTGACGCCGCGTTTGAAATCATGCACTTTGCCATCTTTGGATCGGGTGCCCTC
This sequence comes from Bdellovibrio sp., assembly GCA_043740515.1. GTDB lineage: Bacteria > Bdellovibrionota > Bdellovibrionia > Bdellovibrionales > Bdellovibrionaceae > 21-14-0-10-47-8. The sequence continues at coordinate 1,511 of JAYUCD010000265.1, forward strand.
GGGGAAAAGAATCAACCACATCCGATCGAGATTCGTCAAAAGAGTGATGATCAGCGTGATGGCTTGACCCTTTTTATCTTTACGATCAATTGGAATCGCACCCAAACAGTGCTGCGAGAAAAATGTAAATAAAAAATTAGTGAAAAAATAATCTTTCGCAGCCGCAATGAACAGATGCGCCCAATATCGAGCCGGAATGGAGGTCGCAATCGAAAGTGCATCCAAGTGACTGCCATGATTGGAAACAATCAAGAGCCTTGGATGATTTTTGTAAATCGAGTGATAATCTCCTTTCACTCTCAGACGAATGTAAGTTCGAAAAAAAATCATTTTCAGGAAAAAAGCCCAGGTATATCTAAAAAAAATACTGAAGAGATCGAGATGTCGGGTAAACAATGGCAAATGTTTCAAGTAAGTCGGAAGCTTCGTCCATTGTTCGTTGTCATAATCCCAGTCTTTCATAGGTGCCGGCTCCGAAGGATCTCGCGAATCAAACAGATCAAACGAATCACAGATGAACCTCTGGCAAATAAAGCATGGCGTAGTAATAAATCGGTGCGACGAAAATCAAACGATCCATGCGATGCAGGAAATCTCCTCGGCCCAAAATGAAAGCGCCGACCTCTTTGATACCGGCATCTCGACGAACGACGGCCATCAACATATCGCCAATAAAGCCGCCGATCGACGCAATGAGGCCCGAGACGAGCCAATATCTTTCCGAGCCATCTGAAAGCAAATGTCGCATACCGAAAGCGACAGCAATGGTCAGCAAGGCTGAAACGACTGTGCTTTCCAGAGTTCGCTTGTAATCGATTCGGTCAAACAGTTTGTATTTTCCGATGTAGCGAGAGATCGCCAAGTTGGTATTGTCGCAAAATTCAGTCAGGATAACGAGATACATGACTTGGTAAACTCCCTGATCGAATTTGAGAATCAGGCCAAGATGCATAAAGGACCAACCCAAGAAAACGAAAGCCAGATTGGTCAGAGAAATGTACTGGATCATGCGTTTGTAACTGTTGCGAGCCAAGGGCACCAAGCAAGCGGCTCCAAGCACAATCATCGGAAGCAAGTTATAGAGATCCACGCGGTTATGAGAAATCGTCCAGCCAAGAGCAATGATACCTGCATAGCAAAGCAAAACAAAATAGCTGCGATGAAACATTCCCATCAATTGAAAAAAAGTTTTCGCACCAAAAATTGCCAAGGCGGTCAGGCCAATCTGTGGCAAAGGCTCTGGCAATCCAAACATAATAAAAAGTAAAGGAGCAACGGCGACCCAGCTCTTGATGCTGGCCCACGAGACGACGAAATAATAATTCTTGCGTCGGAAAAAATAAACGAAAATGCCCGAGATGAAAATGAAACTGATGACGATCATAGCAGTTTCACGATAAACGGGTGACTCCCAAGCTCCAGACATTTCAGCTCCTCACTGCGATTTGATAATCTTTAATTTTTTTATACAAGCTGCTGCGAGACATTTGCAGCACTTCGGCGGCAGCGTCGACATCTGGATTTTGTTCGAGGATTTTTTGGATCACCAAAGCTTCATGTTCTTGCAAAAGAACTGAAAGACCTTTTTTAAAATCGAGAAAGACTCCGCTCGCTCCCAATTGACCGGGATTGAGCAAGGCTTTCACATCGGACTCGCGAATAATTGGCAGTGGGCAAGTCAGTGCGAGCTGCTCACAAATACGCTTCAGCTCTCGCACATTGCCCGGCCAGGAATAAGCTTGCAAGGCCTGGATCGCCTCGGGCGAAAGTGTTTTGTTCTTGCGCGGTTTTTGTTGGCCAATAAAAAATTCGGCGAGCTCTGGAATATCGCCGATTCGCTCTCTGAGAGGTGGCAGCAATATTTTTTTTCCACTGATGCGAAACAAAAGATCCTCTCGAAATTGGCCTTGCTTCACGAGCTCTGCCAAATTTTGGTTGGAGGCACAAATTACGCGGGTCTGCACATGGATGGCATCTTTGGATCCGACTTTGCGAACTTCTCCGGTTTCTAGAAATCGCAAGAGCTTCACCTGCTGAGTCAAAGGCAAAGCTTCGATCTCATCCAAAAATAAATCTCCACCGTGAGCCGCTTCCGCCAAACCAACTTTTAATTGCTCGGCGCCTGTGAAAGCTCCGCGCACATGTCCGAACATTTCGGATTCGAAAAGATTTTCGCTGATGCTCGCCACATTGACCGTTACGAAAGCTTTGGAAAGCTCTTGCTGATTGAGCAGTCGAAAGACCACTTCTTTGCCGGTCCCGGTTTCGCCTTCGATTAAAATGGGGCCTGGTTCGCCGCGCAAGCTAGCAATGGAAGATTTGACGGCCTGAGACTTGGGAGAGTTGCCGATCCAGCGATACTGGTCTTGGCATCCGCGACTTTCCAGTTGGCGCATCATCCACACTGCTTCGATTTTTTCCAGAGTGGAAAGAATTTCGTCACTCATCAAGGGCTTGGCGAGAAATTTTTTGGCGCCGTTTTTCAAACACTTTTCCATCAAGCTCAAAGAGAGATCGCCAGACATTGCGATGATTTCGATTTGTGGATTGGTTTTGAAAAGCAAATCAATCACTGCGGGCCCTTCGGGATTCTTGAGATTGTCTGTCAAGTGCATGTCGACAAAAGCAGCATGACACATGATCTTTGCATCTAGCAGAGAAGGATCTTTCACCGCCGTCATCTTCCAATGTTTCGGCAGAACGAGCTTCATTGAGTCTACAATCAAAGAATCGTCGTCGATCACCAAGAGATGATAAAGTGCATTTGTCGCCATAAGCTTGAGTCTGTACTCGAGATCTTGGAATGACGAGTGTTTTTGCGTAACGTTATTGGTGAAAAGATTGATGAAAAGGATTGAGTCCACTTCCCAGTTCATCAGAACATGTCTTTCATGGAACCAATTAAGATTTTGCTCGTCGAAAACATTCATCCCGTGGCCAAAACTCGTCTGGAAGAAGAAGGTTTTCAGGTGGATCTGAAAACATCCTCACCTGGAGAAGCGGAACTGATCTCGATGCTCCCAGGCTACCAAGCTCTCGGAATTCGTTCCAAAACAGAAGTGACGGCTAAAGTTTTTGAAAGCGCTCGCGATCTCATGACGGTCGGCTGCTTTTGCATCGGCACCAATCAGGTTCAATTGACCAAGGCAAATACTCAAGGCGTGCCTGTCTTCAATGCGCCTTACAGCAACACCCGAAGTGTGGCTGAAATGGTGATTGCCGAAATGATCGCCCTGTCACGTCAGCTCGGAGATCGCAATAGTTTAGCTCACAAGGGCGAGTGGATGAAGTCAGCCGAAGGCTCTCACGAAGTTCGCGGCAAAACTTTAGGAATCGTTGGCTACGGACATATCGGCTCACAAGTCAGCATCTTGGCTGAAGCACTGGGCATGAAAGTTTTATTTTTCGACGTGGTGAAAAAACTTCCTCTTGGAAATGCTGGAGTGACGAATTCTTTGGCTGAGCTTCTGGGTAAATCCGATTTTATCAGTTTGCATGTGCCCGAAACTCCCGAAACAAGAGATTTGATTTCGCCTCGAGAACTCTCGCAAATGAAGCGTGGAAGTTATCTGATCAACGCCAGTCGGGGATCGGTCGTTGTGATTCCAGCCTTGGTGGAGGCCTTAAAATCTCGTCATCTCGCCGGTTGTGCAATCGATGTGTTTCCCGAAGAGCCAGCTAGCAACAAAGATAAATTTGTTTCCCCCTTGCAAGGTCTACCGAACGTTATTCTGACTCCGCACGTGGGCGGCAGTACTGAAGAAGCTCAATATGCAATTGGCTTGGAAGTCGCCGAAAGTTTCATCCGTTATTTAAAAATCGGCTCCACCTCAGGCGCGGTCAATTTTCCAAATGTGGATCTTCCCGTTCAAAAAGGATCGCATCGAGTCTTGAACGTGCACCGAAACGAACCTGGTGTGCTCGGCGAAATCAACGGCCTCGTCTCCAAAGGCGGCGCCAATATTCTCGCCCAATACCTCTCAACCGACGCCAAGATCGGCTACTTGGTCATGGACATGGAAAAAGCAAATGCCCAGCCTTTGTGCGAAGAAATCAAAAAGCTTTCTCGCAGTATTAGGACTCGGGTTGTTTACTGATTCAACAGTGATAAATGCTGTGTTTATTGATTCAACACTCACAGAAGAAAATTCAATTCTGATATTCTAGGTATTTTCCTTGATTTAGCAGTGATAGAACCAGCCATCAAAACGTATTTGTTTAAAAAATTGATGGGGGTTCCATGTATTTCAAAGAGCCAATGAAGCTCAGTGCAAATTCGCTTTCTGTTCTGATTCTCAGTTCTTTTCTATTGAGTGCTTGCGGTGACAATCTGTTTCTTGCATCACTGCTGTTGAGCCCCCGACAGGACGGCCCGTCAGAGACTAAATCCGTGCAGACCGTTCATCCCGATTTCTCTGCATACCAAGAGGCTTCATGCCTCTATAAATATGATCAAGGCCCTGCAGCGTTGACGATGCCTGCGAATACCGATGTTGCTGCTACATACTTTCAAAAGAAAATGGATTTGAATTTGCTGCGACCAGTGCTGGGTGCAAGTGGATCTGAAGTTGTCAGATTTGCTGAAAGCAAAGGCGTGAAATACTTTAAGACAAGTTTTTACCAAGATGGCACCTGTGAATTTTCCGGGGCTTTGCCTTTTGCGCCTGCAGATATCAATGCTAAATATTCCGACACCTCTTTTGGCGGATCCATTTTAGGCTTGTTTTTGGGAGCCAACGATCCGCAGTTGCCCACAACCAAAGATCAGCCGGTGATCATGGTGCGACGGGATGCCAACAAATGGGTTTTGGTTCACGAATACATGCATTTTTTATTCAACAAGCAAGCGATGAGCGAGGGCTACAACGATATCGATTTGCGGGCTCGCTTGAAATCTGCCAGTGACGGTTTTGAAAAATCGCAAAAGGCAATTGAAGTGGCGTCAGGTACTGGCAAGAAGGACGCAGTTAAAGCGGGCGTTGGCCATTTGAAAGAACTCAACCTAACGGTTATTGA
>JAYUCD010000266.1:0-32430 GCA_043740515.1 Bdellovibrio sp.
TCGCGGCCGGCGGACAATTCGGCGTCGCAGTCGGCGGTTACCCCGCTGCCGGCGGATATCCCGGAGGATTTGCGGGCGGTGGATTTCAGGGTGGCGGATCTCAAAGCGGAGGATATCCTGCCGGTGGTTTCCAAGGTGGCGGTTACCCGGGAGGATTCGCAGCTGGCGGCCAGGTTGGATTTGCTGGTGGAGGTTATCCTGCTGGCGGATTTCAGGGTGGCGGATTTCAAGGCGGCGGTTACCCGGGAGGATTTGCGGGCGGAGGATATCAAGGCGGTGGTTACCCGGGAGGATTTGCAGCTGGTGGACAAGTCGGATTGGCCGGCGGAGGATATCCGGGCGGTTACCCTGCAGCTGGAGGATTTGCTAGCGGCGGTTATCCCGGAGGATTTGCGGGCGGCGGTCAGGGCGGATTTCAAGGCGGAGGATATCCCGGCGGAGGATATCAAGGCGGCGGATACGGCGGCGCGGGTCAGGCTTATGCTCGGATGCAAGAAAATGCTTACAACAATCAACGCGTTCTCTATGGGCTTCGGATTGAATTGGATGCGACTTACCAAAGATATATTCAAGCTGAGCAAATTGTTCGCTCGGGTGGATACTTGGGATTTGGTGGCAGTTACAGTGGTGGCGTAGGTTTCGGTGGCGGCGGTCCGGTAAATGGACCTCAGCCAGCAGGATTTCAACCTGGAGTGCCGAGTGTTCCTACTGGCGGAACCAATGCAACGACTCCGAGCACTCGCTAAGATTTAAATATTTAGGACAAATTGAAAACCCTGAGTTAGAAAGACTTGGGGTTTTTTTATGCGCTGGATGATTCCTCGATGTTACGATAGCCACACTCATTTGATGGCCACTGGCATTTTGCAAAGTGGACTTCGATTGTTCGAACTTAATTGTGCTATTGATGTCGCCAAATTAAAAATTGAGCCACAACATTTTCGTGGCAAGTGGCTGACTGGTTTTGGTTGGGATCAAAGCAAATGGCCCGATCAAAAATTTCCTAACAAAGAAATATTAGACGCCATTTTTCCAGATTTTCCGGTTGCCCTTTCGCGAGCCGATGGACACGCAACCTGGCTGAATTCGAAAGCCCTTGCAGAGGTCGGATATCTCAATCAAACAGAATCACAGAAAGCGACTCCAGATGGCGGAGTGATTTCCCGAGATGCTTGTGGCCTACCGACCGGAATTTTTTTCGAGTCTGCCAAAATCCAAGTGGAACTGAAAATTCCTGATTATTTGCCTTCACAAAAAAAAGAATTTTTGCAATCAGCCATTCAATATTTCAATCAACGTGGATTTTCCCATTTGCGAGATATGTCGGGATCGATCGAGCAATGGAATCTTCTGCGAGACCTCGATTTGTCTCATCAACTCAGCCTTTATGTAGAAGAAAATTTCACCTGCGAGAATCTTCAAGATTTCGAGAGAGCTCTTTCAGAGGCATGCGTGGCTCGTCAATCAGAGACTTCACATCTGAAGGCTCGAGGAATCAAATTTTATTTCGACGGCTCTCTGGGCTCTCAAGGTGCTTTTCTTTCTCAGTTTTATCCAGGCACCGACAGTCGAGGCCTGACACTTTGGCCGCTTGAAGATGTAGCAGAAGCGATGACAAAAACTTGGAAAGAGGGATTTGAAGTTTGTGTCCATACGATTGGTGATGAGGCTGCTCATTTGATTTTGCAAACGGCGACTAATTTGAAGCGCGAGAAAAATGTAACTGGAATTTTAAATCTTGAGCACTGCGAGGTGGTTCGTCCAGAGACGATCCAGCTGATGAAAAACCTGACCGTGGTCAGTCACATCCAGCCTTGCCACTGGTTAAGCGACCGAAGGTGGTTGAGAGAGAAGCTCGGCAATTTATGGACCTCGGCATTTCCTTGGAAATCAATTTGGGAGAGTCATATTCCAATCCAATGGGGCAGTGATTCGCCGATCGAAGAAGCTTCTGTCGCAAATAATCTCAGAGCTTTGCAAGAAAGTTCAGAAGACGGAATTCCTGGATTTCCAGAGAATCCTCTGACCCCCCACTCGCATCGAGAAAGTGGCTGGGGAGCCGGCTGCCATTCGGTTTTTCAAAACGGGAAATTATCTCAATTGGTATTCGATGGAAAAGTAATCCTGCAGCCGTAAATATCACATCCATCCTACTGAATCGAAACCTGTTTTCCTCGCAGACCGTAGGCGATTCCCGCAGCCAAACCGGCTAATGCGGGAAGCAGCCAACTGCGGGATCTAATTGTAGGATTATCGGAGGGAGTCGTTGGCAGTGCTCCCAAGTGAGATTCTGAAATATTTCCTTTTGCCACAGTGCCAAACTGAGTGATGCATTTTGAGCTCGAGAAAATTTCCAACTGTAGTATTCCGTAGGTCTTAAATTCGACTTCAGTGAGTGAACTGCAGTCGCCATCAATCAAAGGTTTCAAATGAATCAGCGATTCGGATGCAAATTGTGTGAAGCTGCCCAGCCTCATCAGAGGCTCATGAGTATTGCTGACCAACGTCCATTGGTAAATTCCTTGGGGCGCAACCCACTTTTCAAGATGTGAAATCTTTTTGCCATTGATTAAGATCGAAATTTCTTCCATTGGAAATTTCTGAACCACTGATCTCTTCCAGGCCTTCAGTTCGAGTGCTTGGACATTTGACGGCTCCATTTTTTTCGTCTCAACAATTGAATGAAAGACCTTTGCTAAATCGGGGTGAGTCCAGAGCAAACCCTTTTGCAATTGTCGATAAAAATTTTGTCGTGGACCTGGCAGCTTTTCAAGTTTTGAAAGAAATGAAAAGAGAACCTCTCGACGAAATGAATTCAGTGGTTTTGAGGTCAATGATTTGATCGCTTGAAAACAAGTCTCTGTTTTGTTTTTCCCCAAATAGACGTCCTCCAGACAATTTTCGACAGATTCAGATTCGACATCAGTCACGCTGGCGATCTGGATATAGGCTTGAGAAAAACTGATCTTTTTCGATTCAGCGAGATATTTTTGGAAATCAGAATAAGAGCTGGTCGGCGTTCTCTGCACGGCAAAGGTCGCGGAAGCTTTACTGCCGAGAAGGCTAACTATGAGATTAGAAACAATAAAGAGCTTCATCTGATTTCTCCTTTTGCCGGATTATTTTTCTTCAAAGTATTCGATTCGAGATTTTTTTGAGTGCTTGGCTATTTCCGAATCTTTCGTCATGTTCGGGTTCTGAATAGCGACCCAGAAGGCACCGGCATTTTGCAAAAGGCTTGAAACCTCGGCCTCGGGCACTAGAACGGCAAATTGCTGAGGATTCAGAGGAGCTCGAAGCATCTTCAGTCTTCTGCCGACTGGTTGTGAGTGGGGCCCCCTAAACAGATCAACCACAGCGAAATCGCCAATCAAGGAACTGAATGATTCTGAATTTTGAATTTCAATCGGCACCAAAACAAAACCTTCTGGAATGTAAGTATCCGCCGAAGAAGGTGAAACAACAGTTGGCTCAGTGGAGGAGTGAAGCTTTACAAATCCAATAATCACGAGCATTGCAGCCATAGCAATCAGAAGAATTCGATTTTGCGGCTTTCGCAGCCAAAGGACAGAATATTCGCGAGCAAATTTAAGACGAGAAATCATGCTGGGCATTGGTGCCTCCCCGGAAATGGAATTTTTTAATTTGCTTTTGATGATCCTGCTGTCGATACAACAAAAAGGTGAACAGTGAAAAAAGCATTAAGAAGAGGACAAGCGTTTCTACAAGGACTTGGCCTGCATCAAGACGGGAAGAAAAGTCACTCCTGATTCTTTCAGACTGGCTGAGCAGTAATCTTTTTTTTGATGCTTTTGAAGAATCCAAATTGCGCTCCGGGAACCTGAAGTTTGAAAGTCTGATATCCAAGAAACAGACAAAGCCTGACTGTCTTCAAAGTGCTGTTTCAGTTCGTAGACGGGAGCAAGCTCCGGAATATCCGGTTTGACGGCGAGAAAAGTAGGATTCGATTGAAGATGATGTATTCGATAATTAAAAAAATCAGGTAAGCGGGACTGCAAATTTTGATTTTGACTTTTCAACTGAGAAAGAACTTTCTGAATTCCGAAAGTCATCGAAATATCCGCTCGATAGATCAATGCTTTCTGCTCAAGATCTAGGGTCCGCTGCTGCATTTGAATCTGAAGAATGCGAGCTTGAGCTTCGGCTGCCATTCCTGGATTATCCGAGGCAATTGCCATGGCAAGTTGCGCCCTCGCCTGAACAAGCGCCAATCGAAGTTTGCCTGCCAGGGGATTGAGTTTCATCAGCTCGGACAGGTTCTGGCTAGCTTTTTTTTGAGTGGCAAGAAGCTCCTGTCGACAAATGTGAAGCGACTGCATCCAGTTTTGAGTCAGATACTGCGAAAACAAGAGAAACAATCCGGCACTGAGCAAAATAGGAATCAAAGATAAAAGATAGACCAAAGCAAAGCCCGCTTCACTTCCGATGGCGTTTAGTCTCAAGTTTAGAGAGGTAGAGCCACTCGATCTTCGTGCTTCCAATGAAGGCTGGTGAGGGACAAAATTGGAAAACTGAGCTGCAAACTGACGGCCTGCTCTGCAGAGCTTCCGTGGATCCATAAAGAATCGCATTTTCCAAAACGCAAAAAAGTTTTTAATTGTTTTCTGAATTGTGATTCGCATGTAAGTGGATCCTTAAACTCTCGGCAGACCAGTAGTTCATGTGAGCTGTAGCGCAAACAGGTTGAGAGAATGCAAAAGTAGAAAAATGCGAGCAGCATAACAGTCGTTGAGAGCAAGGCCATCGCTCCTACAAGCGATTCCACAGTCGCTTGTCCGCTTTGCCAGGAACTGAATTTAGTTGCCTTCATCGCTATTGGATTTCTTAGAATTAACAGCACCTTTGGCAAAATCCTTCATGTCTCGGGTTCGAGTCATGGTTGAGCTCACAGCCGCCGCTCCGGCCCCACTGTCGACATGGCCACCAAGCGCTTCGACGACCTTTGCGAATCGATAGTTGATATTTTGTGATACAACCCGCATGAGGGCAATCGAGCCGACTCCCACCAAAGCGATGATGATGAGGTATTCAATCAAGGTCTGTCCCTTGGAGTTGCGGACGGGATTCTTAGATGAAATGTGGAATGGTTTGGAATTCATAAAGCCTCCTGCAATCCATGGATGCAAGCAATGAAGCGGCTTCAGATTTCTTGAGAGCGGTATTGAGTTCCGCCCTTCGGATACTCTTAGTTGAGATTAACGTAAGGCTATTTCTTTTTACTTTTTTTTGCAGGAGCTTTGGCGCTCGGTTTTGCTTTTGCGGCTGGTTTGGCACTGGCTTTTTTAGTCGGAGCCGCAGCTTTCGCAGCAGGTTTTGCCGAAGCCTTCACAGTTGCCTTAGCTGGAGCTGCTTTCGCCGAGCTTTTTGCAGCGACTGGAGCTGGTGCTTTGACTGCTGCTACTTTTGGAGCCAAAGTTTTTGGGGTCACAACTTTAGGAGCCGGTGCAGGCTTTGCGGCCTTTGCAGCTTCTTTGTCTTTGGCTTTGATAGCTGCTTTCTCTGCCGTTTTCTTGGCTTTGCGAGCGACGATGATTCGGTCTAAAATTTCGTAAGCTTCTTTTTGCAAATCGTTTTCAAAAATAAAACGATAAAAACCTTCAATTTCGGGACTTTGGCGAAATTTTTTCATCGACGTCGGGAGGCTATCGGATTGGACGAAATCGATCGAGCTTCCGTCTTTAGAAAGTTTCACTTTTTCTGACATAGGGCCTCCCGTGAGTAGATAACAGTGGCCGACCTTAATGCAGGACGCCTGATGGGTCAAGCAACAGACTCAAGAATTGAATTTAACAGCGAAATTTGGGAAGGTGATGGACATGATTATTCTAGATGGCAAGCAGGTATCTCAGGCTCGCAGGGAGGCTCTCAAAGCGAGAGTCACTGCCTTTCAAACAAAAGCCGGACGAAAACCGCACCTGGTGGTGGTTCTCATCGGTCAGAATCTCGCAAGCCAAGTTTATGTTCGCAACAAAGTGAAGGCTTGCGAATCGGTCGGCATCGAGTCGACTCAGATCAATTTGCCTGAAGCTCTCACTCAAATCGCGCTTGAAGAGACGGTACGAAAGCTTGTGGAGAATCCTAGGATTGATGGAATTTTGGTGCAGTTGCCTTTGCCGAAGGGACTTCGCGAGGAGCCAATTTTATCGATTTTGGATCCCTTGAAAGATGTGGATGGGTTTACTTACGAAGCGCTGGGACACCTGTGGGCAGGACATCCCTTTGTCGCTCCTTGCACTCCGGCCGGAGTGATGTCGATTCTGGAATTTTACAAAATCAATCCTTCGGGTATGAAAGCCGTGGTTGTCGGACGAAGCAATATTGTTGGCAAGCCAATGGCTCATCTTTTGACGATGGCTGATGCCACTGTGACTTTGTGCCATTCGAAAACGAAAGATTTATCGAGCTATACAAAACTTGCTGATCTGGTGGTGGTTGCAGCTGGGCGCAAACACATGCTCGGCAAAGATGATTTCAAGAAAGATGCAATTGTTATCGATGTCGGGATGCACGGGAGCGGCGAAGGCGGTGGCGTCACCGGCGATGTGCGCTTTGACGAGTTGGAAGGTTGGGCGAAAGCAGCAACTCCTGTTCCAGGTGGAGTGGGCCCGATGACCATTACGACCTTACTTGAGAACACGGTGACCCTTGCTGAGAAAAGATTTGCCATGTCTGGAGTGCGCACGTGAGTACTCAACTTTTTTTGCGCAATGTTTGGTATTATGCTCTTCCGACTCAGCACTTGAAAGCAAGTCAACTAAAGCCACTTGAAATTTTGGGTGAGCCGATTGTGTTTTTTCGCCAGAAAGATGGCAAGGTCGCGGCTGTTCGAAATATCTGTCCACACCGAGGGATTCCACTCAGTTATGGCCAAGTGGTCGGCGACACGGTCGAATGTCCTTATCACGGTTGGAAGTTCAACGGCGCCGGAGTCTGCACTGAAATTCCCTCGCTCTGTTCAGGCCAAGATCTGGATTGCTCCAAGATAAAAATAAAAAGTTATTTGGTTGAAGAGAAGCAGGGAAATATCTGGATTTTTATGGGCGACAAAGATTTCGATCTGAAATTCGCGCCTCCCATTCCTACAATGAAAAATTTCGTGGGTGATAAGTTGCCAAATTTTATTGAGGTCACTTCGTTTCCTTGTCACTTGGATCATGCGGTGATTGGATTGATGGATCCGGCGCACGGGCCTTTCGTGCACAAATCCTGGTTTTGGCGCTCGAAAAAATCAATTCATGAAAAGAAAAAACAATTCGGCCCTGTGGATTTTGGTTTTCGAATGATTCGCCATCAGCCTTCCAAAAATTCTCGTGCTTACAAAATTTTAGGCGGAGAGCCAACGACTGAAATTACTTTCACTCTTCCCTCTGTGCGAATTGAGCATGTGCAGGTGGGCTTGAAATCTTTTTATGCTTTTACAGCGCTGACTCCGGTGAATGACAAAGAAACCCGAGTCCATCAATTGGCCTATTGGGATATTTCCTGGCTGACATTGGCGAAGCCTTTCGTTCGTTGGTTCACCAAAGTTTTTCTCTATCAAGATCAAGATGCAGTGACAAAACAGCAAGAAGGTTTGCGCTTTGATCCCAGCTTGATGCTGATCAAAGACGCGGACACTCAAGCGAAGTGGTATTACGCTCTCAAGGCCGAGTGGGAAATCAGTCGCAAAGAAGCGCGAGACTTTCAAAATCCTGTGAAGGAAACCGAGCTTCGATGGCGAAGCTGATTTTTGTTCTGTTGCTGTTTTCGATTTGTGCTCAAGCCTTGCAAATTCAATTCAGAGCCGAAACCAAAGTTTCAAAATCAGAAAAAATATCCGGTTTCGTATTTGATGAGCTCAGCGGATCTTTATTTGCGGTTTCAAGTGCGCCGAAGTTTTCTCAGAAGCCACAAATTCAAGAACTAAAAATTCAGCTCGAACCTTTTTTGATCGACTCTAAAAAATCAATTTTTTTGGCGGTGAATCCCACTGAGCTTTCTCATCCAGGAAAAAAAATGGCGGCGATTAAATTTGCGGATCAATTTTTTTTGCAAGGGATCGCCCTGACCAGTTGGGGTGATTTTATTTTAACCAATCCGACATCAAAGACTCATCCCATTTTTTCTATTCATCCGGATGGAGAAATTCAAGGCAACCTTGAGAGGTTGGAAAATTCTCCACAAGATTTTTCGCTGGTAGCTGGCAGTTTGAATGGCAAAGAGTGGATGATTTCAAATCCAGCTGGCTCCTGGAATCACTACAAATCCTCTGAAGCTTGGGTGATAAAACCTGATTTTCAACTTCATTATCCGGTTTCTACATCACAAAAAGTGCAGGCCTTGATCTATTGGAAAGATCAGATGATCCTGGTGCTTGAATCGTCTGGAAAAAGCGGGCAAATCTTTTCGGTCGATTTACAAAACGCTAAACCTGGCCAAAGTTTAGCAAAAAATCTGGTTTTGAATTTGAAAGACCTACAGGGCCAGCGGGCTGCAAAGGCTGCCATTGTGGGAATGAGCTTGGGGCCGAAGCTTTCCTCTGGCGAAAGAAGCCTAATCCTTGTCAGCCATAGCCAATCTGTGAGAGATCAGACCTCTCAATTTTTGTTATTTGCTTTGAAGGAGTGAACCATGAGTCAACCAACCGTGTGGAGATTGCGAATGGGCGCCGACCGCCGGATTCGCGGTGGTCATCCATGGATTTTTTCCAATGAGCTTTCAGAAAGTCCCAAAGGTCATCCACCAGGAACTCCGGTGGTTCTTTTGGACAACAAGGGTGGATTTTTGGCTGCTGGCTACGGCAATCCTCACTCGCTCATCGCTTTTCGGGCGCTGAGCTTTGATTCACGGGATACCGAAGTTTGCACGGGCGAGTACTTGGAAAGTCGACTGCTCAAGACTTGGTGGCAGCGAAAAAGTTTGGGATTCAATTCCAGTTTTCGGCTTTGTTATGGTGAGGGCGATTTCACCCCCGGTCTGGTCATTGACCGATACTTGGTCCATCAGAATGGCAAACGAGCTCAGGTTTTGGCCGTGCAGATTTTAACCGCGGGAGTGTCTTGGATTCTGAAGTCACCGCAGGAATTTTTTAAAAATCTGGTTCAAGAAGCGCATCGCAAAGAATTTTCGGAATTTGACTGGGAGAACACCGGCATTGTTTTGCGCAATGACGTCAACGTGCGAAGGCTTGAAGGAATGGAAATTCAATCGCCGCAGGTTTTGAAAAATATCGAAGGCTTTGATTTTTCAAAAGTAGATATTGAAATCAATAATCAAGTCTTGATGGAAACAGATTTGATTGAAGGTCAGAAAACTGGATTCTTTTTGGATCAAGCCTACAATATTTCTCTGGTCTGCGCTCAGCTCGAAAAAATGCAATTTCCTGAAGAGAATGTGCGGATTTTAGATTTGTGCTGCTATGTCGGTCAATGGTCGACTCAAATTGCAGCCGTGCTGAAAAAGCGTGGCCTGAAAGTCGAAGTCACTGCAGTCGATGTCTCCAGCAAAGCCTTGGCCTTCGCAAAGAGTAATATTGAACGTCAGGGCGCGGTCGTCAATATTCGAGAGCTCGATGTGCTGAAAGATTTAGGCAGTTTGCCGAATCGTTATTTTGATGTGGTGATTGCCGATCCACCGGCCTTTATCAAAGCGAAAAAGGATGTGCCGACAGGCCGTCATGCCTATCTCAAATTGAATAGCTCAGCCTTCAAGCTAGTGAGAAAAGGCGGCCTTGTCGTTTCTTGTTCTTGCTCAGGACTTTTTGAAGAGACTGAAATGATGGATGTCTTGAGAAAAGCTTTGCAGCGAGGGGAAAGCGAAGCCCGGTGTATTTTGCACGGAGGGCACTCGCCAGATCATCCGGTGCTTTTGTCTTTCTCAGAGGGCTTCTATCTGAAAATGTTTGTTCATCATATTATTTAGGGTCTTCACTTCGCAAAAAAATTAGGCGCGAACTTCCGGGGCATTGGCTTTCTGCTGATGCAGAGCTGTCAGTTTCGCGATGTAATCCTTGAGCGCTCCGTTTTCTTGGCGAAGCACGTGGATCTGAGTCATCGCCTGCTGCAGATGACTGTAATAATCTTGAGACTCGATTGTCTTTCGATCCAAGGCTAATTTCAATTCGATCATTTTTTTCTCGGCCACTTCGGAAAGCAATTTCATCATGTCATGCTGTTTGAAGGTATGGTCTTCGTATTGGCTCAGGGACTCATTGATCTTGAGCATCTCTTCGCTCTTGAGATTGAGCTGATCTTGGAGCTCCTGAATTTGCAGACGCTTTTCTTCCATGCTGGCTACATGGTCCTGAGTTTCCATTTGCAGTACTCGTTTTTCATTCAGCCAGTTTTGATTTTCCATCTGAAACTTTTCTTTGGCTTTGGCAAGCTCAAGCCGAGTCTCGTTGGCTAAGGCTTGAGCGAGATCTAGCTCGTGTGACATGCTCTTGGCTTTGTCTTGCAAAAATGAATTGTGTTTCTTTTCTTCTGACAAACTTTGATATGACTTTGAGCGAATCTCTTCAATCTCGAATTGCAAACGCAGATTCAACTCGAGCGATTTGGCTAAATCCGTGCTGAGCTTTGAATTGTTCATGCGCTCTTGCTCAAGCTGCTCCGACATGCGTTTCAGTTCGCGATTCAGATCGTTATTTGCGAAACTGAGTGTGTCGAGATTCTTGATCTTGTCGTGAATTTCCTGTTGAGCCAGGTTGAGTTCCTCTTGTGAACGGCGGATTTGAATTTGCATTTTGTCGAGCCTTTCTGACAAATTTTCTTGGGACCTCGGAGAGTGACTGAGTTCTTGGAGCTTGCCGCAGATTTCATCAAAAAGTTTTTCGTGATCGGGCAGTCCGCCCTGAGATTCTGTCATCTTGTTGCCATCCATGGTTGATAACTCAGAATGTTATCTTGGACTGAGGTCTAAGGTCACGTAACTTCTAAGATTCGTCGGACACGGTCTTTGGTCTAGATGCTTGCACTTTTGGCAAATTTAAATGAAGCATAATCTTTCTAGAGGAATTCAGTGAAGACGGACAAAGACAAACCCAGGACCTGGGTGAAATATCGCGAAGGACTTTGCAATGGCTGTATCGGCGCCTGTTGCACCATGCCCGTTGAAATCAAAGGCGAAGATTTAATTCGCCTGAATTTGGCTAGCGAAGATGAATTGAACGCCAGTTCTAAAAAAGTTGCCAAAAGATTAATCAAAGAAGGAATTATCGAGTCCTACCGCGAAGCCACCGGAAATTTTATGCTCACTCAAAAAGCGAACGATGACTGCTATTTTTTGGATTTGAAAACTCGGCTTTGCACAGTTTACGAAAAACGTCCCGGAGTTTGCCGCCAATTTCCAGAGATCGGTCCAAGACCTGACTTTTGCCCGGCCAAACAAAAAAATGGATAATGCTTGAACAAAATCAGTATGAGTTTTTGCGAGTCGAAGATCCCACTTACGGATACAAAGAACTTGTGATAAAAAACCGATGAGTCTTGCCCAGTTTGGGAGAGGAGTGCTTGAGATGAATCCTGTTTCTGATATTTTTAATCCTGAATGGTGGACGGAAGTTCCTGGATTTCAATTTCGAGATATCACCTACCATCGAAGTCGCCACCAAGGCACGGTTCGAATCGCCATCAACCGCCCCGAAGTTCGCAATGCTTTTCGTCCGCAAACGGTGGATGAATTACAGACAGCACTCGAGCATGCTCGCATCACTGCGGATGTAGGAGTGGTTTTGCTCACGGGCAACGGACCTTCACCCAAAGACGGCGGCTGGGCTTTTTGCTCGGGCGGTGATCAGCGCATTCGCGGCAAAGATGGTTACAAATACGAAACAGCAGGAAATTCTGCTGAGGCTTCGACTGGAAAAATGGATTTGGCTCGAATGGGTCGATTGCATATTTTAGAAGTCCAAAGGCAAATTCGCTTCATGCCAAAAATTGTTGTCGCCGTGGTTCCCGGTTGGGCGGTTGGAGGCGGGCATTCTTTGCATGTCGTGTGTGATTTAACTTTGGCAAGCGCTGAGCATGCAATTTTCAAACAGACCGATCCAGATGTGGCGAGCTTTGATTCGGGATATGGCTCTGCTTATCTGGCGAAAATGATTGGCCAGAAAAGAGCTCGTGAAATCTTTTTTCTCGGTCGAAATTATTCGGCTCAAGAAGCTTTCGATATGGGCATGGTCAATCTGGTGGTGCCTCACCAAGATTTAGAAAAAGTTGCGCTTGAGTGGGCTCAAGAAATGAATTCGAAATCGCCAACTGCCATGCGCATGCTCAAATTTGGATTCAATATGGTCGATGACGGCTTGGTTGGTCAGCAGATCTTTGCCGGCGAAGCGACCAGACTTGCTTATGGGACCGAAGAAGCAGCTGAAGGCCGAGAGGCCTTTGTCGAAAAACGGCCGCGGGATTTTTCTAAATTTCCTTGGCAGTATTGAGCAATCGTTTTTCGGCTTTGACTCCCAATTCTTTGAGCATTTCAACCTGACGAATCAGATTGCCAGAACCTTGGCTTAATTTTCCCATGACCTGAGCATGGGATTTTTGTGCTGTCGTTAATTTATTGCCGAGGTCATCGAGATCCTCAACCAGAGAAGCGAACTTGTCATAAAGAGCTCCTCCTCGCTTGGCGATCTCGAGTGCATTTCTCTCTTGGCGCTCTTGCTTCCAAATGGTTGAAACAGTTTTCAAAGTGGTCAGCAAAGTCGTCGGCGACACGAGTGCGATGTTTTTATCCCAAGCATATTGAAGCAGATCGGTCTTGTAACGAAAGGCCAAGGCGAAGGCCGGTTCCAGTGGCATAAATAATATCACAAAGTCTGGAGAGATTAATTTGTCTGCCGAGTGATATTTTTTTTCTGACAAGCCATCAATGTGCCGCTTGAGAGAATCAACATGAGACTTGGCGTGCAGATCTCGGTGCTCATTCACTTCACTTGTCAAATAAAGATCGTAATCTTTCAGAGAAACTTTCGAATCGACAATGATATGTTTACCGTCGGGCAGATTGATAATCACATCTGGTCGGATATCTTTGCCGGAATCATTACGCAAGCTGAGGTCGGTGCCTTGGACTGTGTACTCTTCACCTTTTCTGAGGCCTGACCTTTCCAGAATGCTCTCAAGAATCATCTCGCCCCAATTTCCCATAACCTTGTTGTCACCTTTGAGGGCGCGGGTGAGATTTTGAGTTTCCGATGACATGCGAATGTTCAAGTCCATCAATTTGGAAAGCTCGCCGCGCAAACTTCCGCGCTCAGCCCTTTCTGTCGAGTAAGTCTCTTCGACTTTTTTCTCGAAATCCTTCAGGCGCTCTTTGAAAGGCTCGAGCAGGGTCGACAGGCTTTTGATATTTTGATCGGCAAAGCGAGTTGATTTGTCTTCAAAGATTCGCCCAGCCAGCGCCTCAAATTTATCAGTCATTTGCTGACTCAAAGACTGAAAATCTTTTTTCTGAGCTTCAAGGCTAGTGACCTGCAATTGGAATGAGTGATTACTTTGCTCTGTTGCGCCCAGCTTTTCCTTGAGGTTGAAAAGTTGCGAACGAAAGTATGCGTAAAGCAAACTTGCAGCTAAAATCGCACCGAGAAAAACTCCGAGTGTCAAAGACGTGATTTGCATGCTGGGAGCCTATCACTGCGCATTGCAAAATACAAAAGCCAAAATTCCAGCAAAGTTGATGTGCCAGCAACTCAACTGTAGAGTTTCTGTATGACAAAAAACTGGAAAGCTTGGATCCTGGCAGCTCGTCCCAAAACCTTGACGGCCGCTGTCGTTCCGATTCTTGTGGCAGGTTCTCTCGCCCAATCGGAATCTCAGCATCAGATTTGGTGGGTCAGTGTGCTGACCTTGTTCGCCTCCGTGTTCATTCAAATCGGTACAAATTTGGTCAATGATGCCGTCGATTTTAAAAAAGGCGCCGACACGGAGACACGCATTGGTCCTCAACGAGTCACGCAAGCGGGAATTTTCAAGGGCCACCAAGTCATGGGAGTGGGCTCTGCGTTTTTCGGCTTAGCTGTTATTTGCGGAATTCCCTTGGTCTGGCTCGGCGGAGTTCCGATTCTTGTGATCGGTTTGATTTCTGTTCTCATGGGATATGGTTACACGGCGGGACCCTTTCCTTTGGCTTATCGAGGTTTGGGTGATCTCTTTGTGATTTTGTTTTTTGGTTTAATTGCTGTCGGAGGTGTTTATTTTCTTCACACAGGCAGCTTGAAGACATCGGCCCTGATCGCTGGACTGCAAATTGGATTTCTTTGCACGGTTTTGATTGCAATCAACAATCTTCGCGATTCAAACAATGACGTCTTGGTCGATAAAAAAACTTTGCCTGTGCGATTTGGCATTCGATTCGCGCGAACTGAAATCGCTGCTTTGATTTGGACTCCTTTTTTTCTAGGCTTGTATTGGGCAAGTCAGGGGAAAATTTGGGCTTTTTTCCTTCCGGTTTTGCTGATTCCAGTTGCTTTCAGACTGACTCGAATGGTTTTTGAAACCGAACCCAGTCCAGTCTACAATCGATTTTTAGGAATTGGAGCCGGCCTTCACTTGCTCTTCGGAATTTTATTGTCGATCGGATTTATTCTATGATTCAGTTTTGGACTTCAAAATATGAACTCTATCCATTGGGACATTTGGGTGCGGCTGTTGAAGGAAAACCTCGAGTTGGCGCCTTGTTCAAAGTCCAATGGCCTAATGGCAATGTCGGTTACGCTGATCTCTTTCCTTGGCCTGAGTTGGGCGATGAAACTCTGGATCAGCAGATCTCGATGATTGCCAATGGGCAGCTCACTCCGCTTGTGGAGCAAGCGATTTGGCTAGCAAAAAAAGATGCAGCTTTTCGAAAAACCAAAACCAATGCCTTTAAATCGGCAGCCAAAATTAAGAATCATTACCTGATCAATGATTATACCAAATTCACAGATGCTCATTTGAAGGATCTTCGGAGTGCAGGATTCACGACGTTGAAAATCAAAGTCGGTCGAGATGTCGACGAAGAGGGAAAGTTTGCAAGCCGCTTGATTCGCCAAAATCCAATCACCGTCAGATTGGATTTCAATTCTCAAATCAATTTTTCCCAGCTCGAAAGGTTTTTTAGTCACCTCTCGCCTTCCGAAAAACCAAAAATCGAATTCGTTGAAGATCCCTTTACCTGGGACATGGAAGCCTGGACAGAGGCTGCGAAAATTGCGCCTTTAGCAATCGATTACGAATACTCCAAAGTCGGTTGGGAAAGTCTCAAGGCCAAACCACCGTTTTCAATCGTCGTTCTCAAGCCGGCTCGTCAGGATATTGACAAGGCGCTTGAGCGCATCAACAAGCATGCGCTAAAAATGGTAGTGACCAGCTCGCTGGATCATCCTGTGGGCGTTGCTCACGCGTGTTTGCTCGCGGCCGAGTTGAAAAAGTTTTACCCAAATACTCTCTTGGATTGCGGTTGTCTCAGTCTGAAGGCATACCGGGCCAACGAGTTCTCCTTGCAAATTCAAACTTCAGGTCCTTACCTCAAAGAAATATCGGGAACAGGAATTGGCTTTGATGAGTTGCTGCAAAAAGCTTATTGGGAGATTGTCAAAAGGTGAGCTGGCTTGGGATTGACTCTCCAGTGCAGCTCAACCCGAAATGGCCCAAACCAGAGAAAGATCGATTGCTTTCTCTGAGCCAACAGTTCGCTTTGAAAAAACATGTCTGGATTGCCTCTTCTGGATCTTCCAGTGAACCAGGAGAGTCGGTCAAACTGATGGCCCTGAGTGAAGAGGCCATGTTGGCTTCGGCTGATTCGGTCAATCAACATCTCAGCGCTAGTGAGAAAGACATTTGGATTCAGGCTCTGCCAGTTTTTCATGTGGGGGGACTTTCGATCGAAGCGCGAGCTTATTTATCAAACTCGAAAGTTATTCCTGGAGTTTCAACAGATGAAAAATGGAGTCCTCATTTTTACTGCCAGCAAATTATAAAATTCAAAGCGACACTTTCTTCGCTGGTGCCCACTCAGGTTTATGATTTAGTTCACGCGAATTTATCTGCACCCAAATCTCTGCGAGCGATTGTCGTTGGAGGCAGTGCACTTTCACAAGAGATTCATGCTAGAGCCATTCAACTGGGCTGGCCACTTTTGGCGAGCTACGGGATGACCGAGTGCTGCTCTCAAATCGCCACGGCGCCACTGAATCAGGGTCTATCGCTTGAATCTCAACTGAAAATTCTTTCGCACGTGAAGGCAGACCTCACAGCCGAAGGCTTTCTGAAAATTCAAAGTCAGTCACTGCTCACAGGCTATGCTCAATGGAAAAATGGTGGCCCTCATTGGACCGATCCAAAAATCGATCAGTGGTTGATCACCGAAGATCTGGCGCAGCTGCCCGGCGGAAATTTGGTGGTTTTGGGTAGAGGTATGGATTTCGTCAAAATATCGGGTGAAGGTGTGCAGTTGAGTCGCTTGCAACAAGAGCTCGAAAATATTGCTCAATCTCAGCTGACTTTAAGTCCCTTTGATTTTGCGATTTTTGCCATAATGGATGCCCGCAGTGAAAATAAAATTGCCCTGGCTGCAAAAAATCCAAATTCCGAACTTGTTAAAAAGTTAGTCGAATCTTTCAATGGAAAAGTTGCACCTTATGAAAAAATTCAAAAGGTGTTTACAGTTTCTGAGATCCCACGAACTGAGTTAGGTAAAATAGCACGCAAAAAATTAGCCGCGCTTATTTCCGCGAAAGAAAACTAGTCGCCTCTGTATCCAGCTCTTGCTCGCTTATTTTTTGCGCTTCAAGGTTGCGAGAAATTTCATCACTCGAGACCAGCGGACCCTTGCCAACACCTGGGCAGAAGGTGACAACTTCTTTTTTCCAGGTCTTCGCATTCATCGTATCGGGCCAAAAGGGCCAAGTTCGGCACTGCGTTGGCCTTGCTTCATAAACAGAACAACGTTTGTTTTTAAGAAACAGACAATCGAAATTTACGCCGTCTTCCATCAGGTGATAGTTTCCATTGGTCTGCTGACAATATTTTTTAGTGAACTGTGATAAATTCAGCGACAAATGATTCGCCATTTTTTGCCGATCTTCTTTCGTCAGAAAAACAAATCCATACTCGCCGTGAGAGGTACAGCACTGGCCGGAACCCTGACATTGAAAGCGGAGTCCCTCGGCCCACCACTCTTTTTTGAGTTTGGAATCATTTGGCATTGGTGTAAGCCTTTAGGCGTTCACGCACCAAAGTTGGAACGGAGATTTTTGCTTTATTGCGAGCGTCGAGAAAAGTATGAGTCATCGTCACTGTCGCGTGAAGCGTCTCTTGTTTTTGGAAATCGTATTTCATTTGAAAAGATGAATCACCCATGCGCGAAACCGAGGCGATGACCTGATAAGTTTCACCTGGCATGAAGGGCTTGAGATAATTGCTTTCCGTATGGCGAATCGGCACGAAATAGTCTTTGGTTTGAAACCACTCCTGCCAAGTAAAGCCGGCAGCCTGAATAAAATCTTCGAAGCAATCATGCGCTAATCCGAAAATGTTTCCGAAAAACATGATCCCTGCCGGGTCGGCGTCGCGAAAATGAATGAAAATTTCTTTTTGAAAGTGAGCGGCCATCTGAGCTCAGTTATGAATGAAGCTTTCCTTGACATCAAGCTGGTAAATTTGAAATCTATGCTCCCTGTTCAAAAGAATGGTAACGCGTAGCAATGGACCTTCTCAACTCCGATCCTAAAATTTACGACCCTCGTGATTTTCCCGCTTATTTGCCGAAACTCAACTTGCTCTATGATGATTTATTCACTGGTGGAAAAGGTTTCCGCGGAAAATTGATTCGCATGTTTGCCGAGAATCTCAAACTGAATTCGAAGACCGAAGCGCTACTCTCTCAGACGATCGAATTTATTCACAATGCTTCCTTATTGCATGACGATTTGGTGGATCGATCGCATTTGCGCCGAGGGAAAACCGCGGCTTGGCTGAGATTTACTCCCGAATATGCGGTTCTTGCTGGCGATTATCTTTTAGCCCGAGTCATGGTGAATCTTTCCGGTTATGGAAATATCAAACTTGTCCAATACACAGCTCAGGTCATTTCAGATTTGCTTGAGGGCGAGTGGCTGCAAGATTCTATTGTCGGTGACATGAGTGTTGAGCTTAGCCAACTCGACCGGGTTCATAATTTAAAAACGGCCTCGCTTTTCAAGTGGTGCTTGCGGACCCCGTTTATTTCTTTGGAAAGATATGAGCCTCAGTTGCACACGACTTTGGAGGAGATGGGAACTTTGCTCGGACAACTTTTCCAGAGATCAGATGATCTGCTTGATTTTGATATTCGAAATCAAGAGGGGAAAGCGATTTTAGGAGATCTCAAATCTGGATATTTAAATTCCTTCGCCGCCTTCTCGACTCGGGGACTGTCGGCCGGTGCGAGAGAGAAACTTAAAAATCTTCAAACGCTGGAAGAATTCAACGCAGCAATCGGTGGGACCCTCGCTTTTGATAAGGCCGTTCAAGATTTTGATGAGCAAAATATTTTTTTGATTCAGCTTTACCAACATCATTTGAAAAACCTTTCGCATTTCCTCAGTGAAACTGAGCAGCCATTGCTCAAGCAACTGGAGCCCTTGACCGAATTTCTTTATTGGAGACGAAAACCTTGAAAGGCGAGTTGATCACTCTGTCAAAAAAGGATTCTCAGTTTTTGTCCTACATCGACGGAACATTTTCCGACGACATGCGGGCCCTGCCAGTGACTTCCTTGAATGTGAATACAGAATCTGAGCAAGTGACATTTCGGCTCATTCCAACTGTTGATTTGACGCCGCCTTGGACTGGATTTGAGTGGCTGCAGATTTTGAAGGTTCGTAATTTTCTGATGATCGCATTTCCGATTTTTTTAGTTTTCTCAAAAAACTGGTCACACGGGGATGTTCGAGATCCATTGACCGGATTCTTAGCGGGACTGGGAACTTTATGTTTGATGACCGCTGTGAATCTTCGCAACGATTATTTAGATCACCTTTCTGGTTTGGACCGCATTCATCCTCAGTCGGGAAGTCGCTCGATCCAGAATGGTTGGGTCACAGCCAAGCAAGTGAAAAACTGGTCCTATTTTTATTTGATCTTGGGCGCTCTACTGGGACTTCGGGCGGTTTTACTCCACAGTGAAGTTCTTATTTTAGTCGCAGCTTTCGGACTTCTCGGAGTTCTGGGAATGACCTCCTATGAGATTGGTTTGAAATACAGACGCTGGAGCGAGTGGGCCGTTTTTCTCTTGCTCGGTCCCTTGCTGACGATTGGAACCCAGATTTCCATGGGTGGAAGTTTTGATTTGGAAGTTTTTGCGATTGGATTTCTCACTGGAGCACTTTCTGTATTTTATTTGCATTTGAAAAATTTTGAGCAGTTGATGGTGAACGATCAGGCTGATTTTCAAAACACTATCAGTTGGCTTGGCTTCGAGAATGGAAAGCGTTGGCTCGTCGGCTGGTGGATCTTCACCATTGCGGGCTTGAATCTCTATCACGTTTTTTATTCCTCGAGCCTTTGGCAAGTGGCGTTTCTCTTTTTGACTTTAGCAAGTATTCTACCGTTCATTTCTCATCTTTCCCAACTGACCAGTCCATTGAGTTCCCGCATGAAGGGACTTGTTCCTCTCGGTAAGAAAATGATTCTGTCAGTTATTTTCCTTTGGTTATTGAAAGCCATTTGGACGCTTGGATTGATTTGATGGCGTCAAGCCCCTCGCACCAGTTGAAATTGATTTGTGAAGTTCCGATTTCAGACGAATTTCGATCTGATTTAGTCTTAATCCAGGAAAACTTCAATGTTGAGCAGGTGAAAGCAGAGCCTCAGGCGCTTGCTAAAAGTTATTTGCTGCTACAAGCAAAAGGGCTGACTTTTGTGGATGAAGACCTTGGCATGCTTCATCTGGATTTTCGCAATGACCTGAATAATTACAGTCGAAACTCTCACCGAGGGAAAAGTGAGCTGATCGCCAAAGCTCTTGGTCTACCAAAAGCTCCTCAAGTGATTTTCGACGGAACCTTGGGTTTAGCTCAAGATGCATGGTTCTTGTCGCAGCTGGGAGCACAAGTCGAAGGTTGTGAAAGATCTCCATTGATTTACCTTTTGCTTTCGGATGCCCTGAGGCGATCACAGGAGACAAAACTGAAAATTAATTTTGGCGATTCTAGGCACTGGTTGTCGAATACAAAAAAGAAATACACTTCCATCTATCTGGACCCAATGTTTCCCGAAAAGAAAAAATCAGCGCTGCCGCGAAAAGAAATGCAGATTTTCCGAAAGTGGGTAGGTGAGGATGCAGACGCACTCGACCTTTTTTCCTCAGCCATGCAATCTGGAGCTGAGAGAGTCGTCGTTAAGCGGCCTTTGAAATCAGGGGAATTTCATTCGGGAGTGGTTCACTCTTTTCGAGGAACCACCGTGCGATATGATTTGTACTCACCTCGGAAAGAGAATCTATGATCACCCTCCAAATTATTTTTTATTTTTTTCTTTGTCTCTTTTCTTCGTGGCTTGGCACGCCACTTTTACAGAGCAAGCGGTTGATGGCCATCTCAGAAAATCTTCGAGCTGCCCTCTGTGGATTTTTATTTTTGGCATTCTATTTTCTGACCAAAGATTTTATTCTTTGGCAGATTTTTCTCGCGGTTTTGCTCGTCCTTGTTTTATCGATTTGGTTCAAGGGTTTCGGTCGGATCAGTCTGTTGATTTTGCTTTTGGGATTATTCAATTTTGGCTTTGAAGGATTGCTGTCAGTTCTCAGCATTTATGTGCAGCAGCTTCAAGATTATTCTTGGCTTTTCAAACTTGGAGAAAATTATCTCGAGGGAGCATTGTTTGGCTTTGCACTGGGGCTAGGGCTTCGTTGGCTTTTCAGAATCAATGGGGTTGCTTGGTGGCTCAGCCTTTGTCTTTTGCTTGCAGGAATTGCTTCTTTAGGAACGGCCTGGGGATTTGTGCTCGGAGATTTTCTTATGGGGCAGTGGAGAGAGCGGTCTCAGCACAAAAATAGAATTCAGAGATTGTATTGGATAGGCGCGCTTGTCTTCAGTTTTATTTTCCTAGCCCTGACCACGCCTTTTGAAAGCGAAGTGTTGAACTGGATGAACGGCGAGTACTCGATTCAGATTCGCAGCCTGCAGTTGGCGATGATGAGCGCTATTTTCTTATTGTTGCAAAGTTTTTGGGCCTGGCTCCTAGGCAAATTTATCGCTCGGCCCTCATAGTGACCTCGATCGGAAAAAAGCTGCAAACTGACTTTTGTCCGAAGTCTCATTATTTCCAAGCCAACTGAGCCTTGCTGATCATAAAATAGGACTGCAAGTGTCGGATGGGAATGCCATGAATCAAAAGAAAACAGCGGAACAAGAATTGAATGAACGAATCGCTGAGCTGAAGCTTGAGCTTGTGCAAAAAGATTTGGAATTGAAACGCTATCGATTTGAATTGCAGAAAACAAATACTCAGCTCGAAAAATTTATTATAGAAATGAGTCAGGAGCTTAAGCTCGCTAGTCTCATTCAAAAATTACTGTCTCCGACCGAGATTCCAAATATTCCCGGAATCGAATTTTCAACCAAATTTTTACCAGGTATCAAATCAGGCGGAGATTATTTCGATATTTTTGAACATGAAGATCGATTGAAGTTTGGGATTCTTTTGTCGAGCAGTTCTGGTTATACCATGTCGGCGCTTTTCTTATCGGTCCTGATGAAGTTGTCGGGGCAAATCGAAGCAAGGCGAGGCCTGGATCCTGACAAAGTGATTTCTTTGATCGCGACGGAAATTATTCCTCACATTCAAAAGCAAGACACAGCCAGCTTGTTCTACGGTATTGTCGATCGTCGAAGTTATGAATTGAAGTATTCGAGCGTCGGAAACATTGCTGGGCTTTTGCAAATTCAAGGTCAGGATCAACCGAGCTGGCTTGAGCCCTCGGCTGGGCCGCTGCACAAAGATTTTCAAGAGCTGCCTTTGGCGCAAACGATTCCGTTAGGACCTCGGGATCGTCTAATCCTTTGCACCGAGGGAGTTTGGACCGCAAGCTCGAACGAGGGTGAAAATTTTGGCAAAGATCGGCTGATCAAATCCTTGCTTCGCACTCCGCCTTCAGGAGTGCACGATTTAAGAAATGAAATTTTATTTCAAGTAGAGCAATTTACCCAAGCTTCTGAGCCTAAGCGAGATCAAACGGTGGTTGTGACTGAAGTGAAAGACAAAGTGATAAAACTTGCTAAAAAAAGTTCTCTGTAGTTAATCTGTGACTATTTTTCGCCCTGTCAGAAAGGACATTTATGGCTGAAGCTGCTCAAACTTACGAAGGCGCCATTGATCGTGGACTAGAAGGTGTGGTTGCTTGTTCCACTGCAATTTCAACAATTCATGAATCGACGCTTATTTTTCGTGGATACACGATTGAAGATTTAGCCGAACATTCGACATTCGAAGAGACAACATTTTTGCTCTGGAACAATCGCTTGCCAAAAATCAGCGAGCTTGAGCAGTTTAAAAAAGATTTGGCTGCCGAGTATTCTCTGCATCCCAAATTGATTGAAATTTTGAAAGAGATTCCAACCAAAGACGTTCATCCGATGGCCTGGCTTCGCACGGCGGTTTCTTTGATGGGTCATTGGGATACAGAAGCCAATGACAACAGTCCTCAGGCCAATGCTCGCAAAGCAATTAAGATGACGGCAAAGATGGGAACTTTGGTTTGTGCTTTCGAAGCCATTCGAAACGGAAAAAATCCGATCACACCAAAAGCTGACAAATCGATTGCTTGGAATTTCATGTACATGCTCAAAGCTGGTCAAGAGCCGAAGCCAGAGCTGGTCAAGGTCTTCGACACCTGTTTGATTTTGCATGCTGATCACGAGTTGAATTGCTCCGCCTTTGCAACTCGAGTAACAACCTCTTCCCTCAGCGATATGTATTCAGCTGTTGTCTCAGCGATCGGCGCTCTGAAAGGTCCTCTGCACGGCGGAGCGAATGAGCAAGTCATGATCATGCTGAAAAAGATCGGCACAATGGACAAGGCTCAGCAGTTTGTGAAAGATGCTTTGTCAGCCAAAGAAAAAGTAATGGGAATTGGTCACCGAGTTTATAAGAACGGCGACCCGCGTGCAGCGATTTTGCGAAAAATCAGTCAACAACTGACAAAGCAAATGGGAGAGCCACAGTGGTATGAGATATCCACTTTGATTGACGATACGATGAACAAAGAAAAAGGCCTCATGCCGAACGTTGATTTTTATTCAGCGACTGTTTATTATGCGATGGGAATTCCGGTTGATATTTACACGCCGATTTTTGCTGTTTCTCGGATCAGCGGATGGATCGCGCACGCGATGGAACAATACGAGAACAATCGAATTTACCGACCGCGTGGAAAATGGACTGGAAAAATCGGTTTGAAGTGGTCCAACAACCGTTAAGAACGGGGGACTGATTTGAAAAGTGTTCTGGTGATCAGCGCTACGAGAGACGAGCAACTCAAGCTTGAATCCATGGCGCGACTTCATGAATCTCAACAAATCGCCGTCGAGACCACAGCCTCCTTTGGCCAAGACGTGACGTTTTGGACCACACAAGCTCCTGATGTTTTGATTCTTTCCTTGCCCGAAGATGATTTGATGCAAGGTTATTTTTTCACCAAGCTGAAAAAAGATGTTCCCGCCGCTCAGCCGTTGATTTGTATTTGCTCTGTGATTTCTTCTCCGCTCTTACGCCTCAGCATGCAGTTCTCAAAAGTCCGAATGCTCAAAGCTCCTGTCGAAGCTTTCACTTTGTTTCGAGCCGCTGTTGATTTGCTGCAAGATTACAAAGGCAAAAAAGCTCAGGTTCATCCTCGGTATTTAACTGAGCAGCCCATCGAGATTCGTTCGGATTTTCATGCCAGTGCTTTGCAAGGACAGATGAGAAATCTTTCTATGAGTGGCGCTTATTTAGAAAGTTCCGACCTCAAATGGAATCTCAAAGCTGGAGATTTCGCAAAAATCACTGTGCTGCCGAATGCAGAGACAAAAATTTATACTTTTGATGTTAAAGTTGTCTGGTGCAAGGAGCAGGCGCCGAATGTTCGAGGCTACGGCGTGACATTCGTCAATAAAGAAGAGGTTTACAACCACCTCTTAAAAAACATTTAGATTCGGCAATTTTTCAATTATTCTTTCACTCAACGAAGGAGGATGTGTGGCTTCCGTTTTTACAAAAATTATTCAAGGTGAAATTCCATCTTATAAGTTACATGAAGATGAATTGACAATTTCGATTTTGACCATCGAACCGATTCATTTGGGACACGCCTTGGTGATTCCCAAGCAGGAGGTGAATCACTGGTTTGAAGTGCCCGAAGCGGCCTATCTTCAAGTGGCCAAGAATGCTCAGAAAATTGCTAAGGCCATTCAGGCGGTGACCCAGTGTCCACGGGTGCTGACTGCTGCCATTGGATTTGAAGTTCCACATTATCACTTGCACTTGATTCCCGCTTGGGGAATGACAGATCTGTCTTTTGCAAACGCCAAAAAACGAAGTGAAGCGGAGATGAAAGATATTCAAGCGAAAATTCTTCAGAAACTGAAATAGGAATGGAACGAAATCCTGCGATTCCGTTTACCTACAAATACTCGCAACCTTTCGAGTATCGATTTTCACTCGACTCGATCGAAATGGCTTGGGTGGTTTCTCAGGAATTTGCGAAGCTTCCTTCTGAGCAACTGGCTGAGATGAAAGTTCTCGATCTTTGCGCGGGTTGCGGAGTGATTGGTTTTGAACTGAATTTCCATATTCCCTCTTTAAAGAAAATTGATTTTGTCGAAGTTCAAAAAAATTATGCGGAACATTTTGAAGCCAATCGAGATTTGGTTAAAAATGAGGGGCAGTTTGAATTTCGGTCAATGAATTACGATCAGCTTTTGGTGCCGACTTTTCAAAATCGATATGATTTGATCTTAAGCAATCCGCCATACTTTCGCCGTGAGCAAGGAAAGCTATCGCCTTCAGATTTCAAAAATCGTTGTCGATTTTTTATCGATTCGACTTTCGAAAAACTGATTGAATCCATCGACCATTGTCTCAAACCAACGGGAGAGGCTTTTCTCCTTTTGAGAAGTTTAGAAGAGCACGACATCGATTCATTGCAAGAATTGCGTGACCTGATCCGAGGCAAATTAAAATGTGAAAATCTGGCAATGATTCGCGGCACTTACCTGCTCAAACTTTATCGCTGAAACAAGCGCTCAGCACATCGAAATTTTTTATATAATCTATCAAACTATTGTGGGCGTTTGCGTGCGAAAAATTCTTTTCTCGCAGCTCAAATCGGAGTATTCTAAAACCAAGCTATTCTCATAGCTCGGAAGGGGGTGGTGCTTGGTGATTATATCATCTGAAATGACCAAGGCGGAGGTGGCTGCTTCTTAGCAGTCGTTTTCCGCCTAAAAACATCGGGCGGCTGCAGAATGGTCTGCACCGCCCTCCTAATTCACTCTTTTCTTGCTCACAGACCTCATTCAGTTTAATTCTCAACCCATGAATTCTGTTTTCAATTTGTTCAACGGGCAAGTTATCGCTGAAGTGCCGACGTCAACTACGTTGGATTTTGTTCGCGCATTGCAACCGGGTAAAATAGCGCAAGGACAGTGGTCTGAAACAAGCCTGCAAGATCGATCTAAAATTTTGCGACAAATCGAATCCGAAATAAAAGCCCAAGCCCAAGCTCTCGCGCAAGATTTGGCGCGCAGCCAGGGGCTCTCCTTGGAGTTTGTTCAGCAGAACGAAATTGAACCGGCGATACGTGCCTTCTCGGCAGCAGCCAGCACCGAGCCGCTTTCCGGCCAGATTCCAAAAGCCACCGGACTGATTGGTTTTCTAGGACCTGAATTTCAGAGCTTTCGTTTTTTAGCAGAAAGAATTTCAGCAGCCTTGATGGCAGGCAATGGAATTTTCATCGGATCCAAAATCGAGAACGCAATCGCTTGCCAGTGGATCAAAAAGATTTGTCAGCCACTTCCAGCCAATTTGTTAAATATTTTTCACAGCACTGAAAATGAAGACACAAATTTATTCGAGGTGATCACTGCTCACCCGTCCATAGCGGGTGTTTGCGCCATGGGATTTCCAAAGCAAGCTGAAAAAATTTTGAAGGACACTTCGGGCGCATGGAAAAAGCTGCAAATCATATCTGGATATCATAACTCGGCATTGATCAGCAGTGAGGCAAATCTGAAAGAAGCGGCTCAAGCCTTGGTGGAAAGCTGTTTCACAGGTATGGGACAACTTCATAGTAGTGTTTCAAATATTTTAGTCACAGAAGCAATGCTCGAATCCTTTCAGGGTGAATTCGTCTCGGCTTTGGCTAATCAGCAATTTGCCAAGAGCGAAGAGGACAATTCAGGATTTGGTCCGATGAGAATATCGGATCAAGATCGAATCGAGACTCTTTGGAAAACCATCCGCTCCGAGAATGGAAAAGTTATTTTTGGTGGAGATATTCGTTCTTCAAAAACTTTGCAGGTTCAGCCTCTGGTTGTCCAAGACATGAGCCATTGTTCCGTCCTCCAGCAAGATTGCTTGGCGGCGCCCGTGGTGTTGATCTCTCCCGTCAAGTACGTGCATGAGATGTTCAAGTGGAGCAATACTTCCTATTATGGAATGCTAGCGCAAGTCCTTGGTCCTGAAGAAAAAATACAAAAATTTGCAAGCAAGCTTGAGGTCAGTCGAATTGTCGGTGCAAATGGATTGTCGCCTTTGGAGGCTTTGCCTTTGGGAATCAAGCAGTCCTTTTCAGGAAATCCTGATCTGCATCCCTTCGGAAGTTTCTTTTCCGATCTACGAAAAATTGACAGTTGAGGATCAAAAATCTGACGGAGAGTGAAATCTTTGGCGGAATTATTTTCTAATTGACGATGTAGTTCTTGGCTCTTGTTCGCATGTCGCAATGAGGGCAGTAGGCTTCTTCTTTGATTTCGCCGACCTCCAGAGCTTGGATGTGGCGCAGCTCCAGCACGCTCGAGCAGAGAACGCAATTGTTGTGGGCGTTGATAAATTCTCGGTGATTCTTCGTTTCAACGCGTTCAAAATACTGCACTTTGCCCAGTTCCATTTGCTGACCCCTTGTCGTGATAACAAAGGATATTGCAAATCAGAGACACAGGCCGAGGTCTAGGCAACGACCTTGGATCTGTAATTTAAGCGCAGAGAAATTTTTGCAGCTGATTTTTTTTCTCTTCAAGCAAGATATCAATCACTTCGTCTTTTTGAAGTGCATAGATTCCAATAAATGCTTTCAAAGATTTCACCGGGACTCGCGAAACTCCGCGCTCGATGTTGGAAATAAATTGGGGGGAGCCGTAACCCAGTTGGGTTGCGACTTGCGCCTGAGTCAGACCAATCGTTTCACGTTTTTCTCGCAAAAAAACACCCATTTGCTTAACCATAACACCCTTACCTCTGTCTAAGATTCAGCTCTCTTGCTGTTTTGTTTACTAAAGTGTAATGGTCGTGATGGGCGAAATGTTTCGTGATTTCCTCAAGATCCTGAAATCAGGATATTTTTTTTAATTGCTGGTCAGTTGCTCGTAATTGGTCATCAAACTTTCTTCGGATTGATGCTTCTGAAATCCCAATTCAATCAACTGAGTAATCAGGTTTTGATATGAAACGCCACTGGCTTCCCACATTTTGGGATACATACTGATCTTGGTAAAACCGGGAATGGTATTGATTTCATTCAAGAATGCTTTGCCATCAGTTTTCAGAAAAAAATCAACTCGGCTCAAGCCATCGCAGCCTAGGACGCGAAAAGCTTGGCAAGCGAGCTTCTGGATTTGCGCCAATTCGGGAGCGCTGATCTTGGCTGGAATTTGCAAGGATGCGCCATTGGCATCCAGGTATTTGGCTTCGTATGAGTAAAATTCGTGGGTGGGTGTGACTTCTCCAGCTGTCGAAGCACGAGGATTGTGATTCAAGCCCAAGACTGAACATTCGATTTCGCGACCCTGAACAAATTCTTCAGCCAAAACTTTGTGGTCGTAAAGAAAGGCGTCCTTGAGCGAAGTCGCAAAATCCGCTTTGGATTTGATCTTATGGACTCCTACGGATGAGCCAGCGTTGGCCGGTTTGATGAAGAAAGGCAGACCCAAGTCATGACTCAAAGATTCGAAAGTCTGCGGCGCCTTCGAGTGAATAAGAATGTATTTAGCGGTGGGAATCTGAGCCTCAATCAGCAGGCGCTTCATGACTTCTTTGTCCATTCCGACAGATGAGCCGAGTACTCCGCAGCCAACAAAAGGCAGATTCACCATTTTGAACAGGCCTTGAATGCAGCCATCTTCGCCGAAACTTCCATGCAAAACGGGAAAGGCGATATCAACAGTCGAAGTCTTTTTACTTTCCAAACTGAAAATTTGAGTTTTTCCCTTCATGCAGATCAAAGAAACAGGATCGGCTTGAGAAGGAAGCTTGTTATCCGACAGAAATTTAATCTTATCAAAAACCGAAGTATCAGAAAACTGATACCAAGTTCCCTGCTTGCTGATGCCCAATAAAATCAATTCGAACTTGCTCAGATCCAAAGCGGCTGCCACGTTTTTCGCCGAGAGGACCGAGATTTCGTGTTCAGCTGAGCGGCCGCCAAATAAGATTGCTACTTTTTTTTTCATCGAAGACCTCATTTTCAATTATGCCATTTCAATAAATTCTTTGACCAGGCCAGAAATTCCTTGGAATACTTCGTGAGGTTTTGCTGGCAGCATATAAGCCGGAGTCGTTACCACTTTTTGGGCTCGGTCGGTGATAAAGTCAGTCACAGGACACTCCACATGCTGAGCTCCGGTTTTCTGAATTTCTCTGATTGTTTTTGGATCTTTTCCGATCGTCAATTCAACGGCAAAGGATCCGAGAACTCGAGCGATCAATGTGGGTGCAATGCAGACGGCGGCGATGGGTTTGCTCGCCTGATGAAAACTTCGGATTGCTTTTTCAACTTCGGGCATCACCTGACAGCGAGCTCCAGCCTCTTTCCAATTGCACAGGTGAAGAACGGCACCACTGCCGCCAGGAAATACCAAACCATCATATCCATCGGGCACCAAAGTCTTGAGGTCTTGAATCTGACTGCGAGCAATGCGCGCCGACTCTTGCAGCAAGTTTCTTTTTTCCTGGTAAGTGGAGCCATCGATAAAATTTTGCGCGTCAAATTCAAGATTCGGAGCAAAGAAAGATATTTCAGCACCTGCCGTAGAAAGGGCAATGATCAAACTCACTGCCTCGGTGATTTCGCTGCCATCCTTGTTGCCGCAACCCGCGAGAAGCATGACGATTTTTTTTTGTTTTCGCTGATTCGACATTTGAGGCGTCCTCATGATTTGAGGACTTCAGCTTATTAGGTTCCGAATAGAAAGTCTCGCATTTCCGAACATTGCTTCACCGGCACGCTTTGCTTTTGATTGCCATTGGTGATCTCAATCCAGGTCTGAGTGCAAAATTGAACCTGGTTACTGAGGTACATTTCCTCAGGAATCGCCCAATCACTGATATAAGTCGGCACATCCGGGCTGTAAATAATCGAAAATTTGGTTTTGGTACCGCGCTCTTCGTCTTCCCAGATCACGCGGTCAAAGCTGACTTTCAAATAGCGCAATCCATTTCGACAGAGTGAGCCGATGCATGCGCCGTCTTTCAAAATGCCTTCTTCCTGAACGAGATTGTGATACGTAATTTTTGTGGGCACAGAGGCATCTGCTTTGGCTAATGACGAAAGAGAAAGTGGAGCCGAAAACTTTTGAACCTCGCCGAGGCTTGCCACTGTGCCAGACTGCGGTGCTGTCGCGGGCACAGCTTTTTGGTAAGCTAAATTATAAGTTTGAACCGAAGACTTGGAGGTGCCGTTCGGGAAATACTCTCGCAAGGTGACTCGGAAACTCCAATTGACCGCAGTCGGTTGGTCGGCAGCCGTAAGAACTTCGTCTAATCTTTGAGCCAAGACAGTGATTCCTTGAGTGTCGATCACTTGCGTGAAATCAATCGACACAAACTGACCTTTTTTAATCGTCAGGGGCGCCACCGGAGTGCTTTGTGAAACTGCTTTGTTGATTTGTGTGAGGCTGACGGTTGGGCCATAATCGGGTTTGGTTTCTGGCTTCTTCATGCAACCCAAAAATCCAAAAACTAAAATCGGAATCAGGATCGCCAGACCAGTGAGTAAAATGACCTTTTTCATATGGAATCCCATCCCCAAACCCAAATTGGCAATGGCAAAAATTGCGAAAGCTTAGCCTGAGTTTCTGGCTTAAGATGTGGAATATCGACCGCAGGTCCAAACAGAATTCTAACTAGGGCTCGGTCATCCGAAATAGAAATAATATCGTCACTCAATCCCATGAAGACTTCGCCACTTCGGCGCTCGAGCACAAAGTCATTCATGCCTAAAGATCTCGCGGCCCGTTTGATTTTTTGAAAGATTTGATCGTGAGAAATCAATTTGATCATTCCAAGAAAACCTTGATTGGCCACAACTCCATCAATATTTTTCAATTTTTGAATCAAGTTGATGGAATGGCTCGGGGAAATCACAGTGATCGGCGTCTGCTTGTCTTTGCGAATGAAACTCAAGAGGGAAAGCAGATGAGAAACCCCGCCGCCCCATTCGTGAATATATCCTGTTAGATCTGCACCTTTGCCTTCAATAGCGTAGGCTACGAGCTGATTGTTCTGATCCCAGGCCGAGTATGCCACGGTCTGAGGAATCTGTAAAAATTTGCGAATATCTTCGGAGGTGCGCACCGAAGTGACGCTGTGCTGAGAATAAAGTCGTGAAATGGACTCGGCAGAAATTTGCGGAGTTTTCAAAAATTTCAGAGCTTGTGTTTGGGGTGTTGAAAACTCCTTGTCGATGACGAATGACATCTCCGTTCCAGCTAACTCGAAATCCATTTTTTGATAAAACTCGTAAAGATCAGTCCAGAGCATGGCAACATCACATTCTTGCCGTTGCGCCTCGAGCAGGCATTCGTCCAAAACTTTTCGGCTCAAGCCTAGATTGCGATGTTGGCTATCCGTCACAACACTTCCAATCGCCGCAACCTTGAGAACAATCATCGGTGTGCGAATGATCAAAGGCTTCAGTACTGCATGCGATAATACTTTTTTCTCATCGGTGATGATGCGAATGTTATGCAAATTGGATTGGCTCAGGGCCGTTGGGTATTCACTAGCAAGGCACCAATTGGCGGTGGGGCGCAGCTCCTGATTCAAAAATTTTAAAACTTGAGGATACTCAGTTTCCCTAGGGGAGCGAGGACCTTCCATGATCACCTCCAAGCTTTATTTTAACTGCAGTCAGCCAGTCGGCTCAGGCCAGATCCTTGATCTCTATGGAATCTCGACCCATGTCTGGACAAGGCTTTGCAAAAAAGCTATAGTTCATCACTCTGAAGGAGACTGAAATGGCTGATCTGGAGCAAAAGTGGAAAGATAATGTCGCGGGCAAAGTTTTCGTCGACCAGACCTGCATCGCCTGTGACGCCTGCGTCCTCAGCGCTCCGAACAATTTCAAAATGCACGAGGAAGACGGTCATGCCTTTGTCTCCAAGCAACCGGAAAATCCAGAAGAAGAAGCTGCCTGCAAAGAAGCAATGGAAGGCTGTCCCGTCGAAGCTATCGGCGACACCGGCGCTAAAGCCTAAAGCAAAGCAAACAAAGCCTCCGACCTCGTCGAAGGTCCGTTCTCGAAAGGCGTCAACTCCAGAAACTCTATCTTTGCTCAAAAGATATTACCCAGACGCCCATTGTGAATTGAATTTTGAAACTCCATTTCAATTGCTCATTGCAACCATTCTCTCAGCCCAATGCACTGACGTTCGAGTCAACAAGGTCACGCCTCATTTATTTGCGCAATATCCCTCTCCTTTTGAGATGGCCAAAGCCGATCCAGAAAATTTAGAAGAGCTGATTCGCTCAACAAACTTTTATAAAAATAAAGCTAAAAGTTTAAAAAAATGCAGTGAAGTGCTCGTTGAAAAATACCAAGGCCAAGTCCCAGAAAACCTGGAGGCACTCGTCGAACTGGCGGGAGTCGGTCGAAAGACCGCCAATGTGGTCCTGGGAAATGCATTCAATATCATCAGCGGAATTGTGGTTGATACTCATGTTACACGTCTCTCGAATCGTTTAGGATGGACCAAGACCGAGAATGCTGTGTTGATTGAGAAGGATTTGCAGAAATTCATTCCGCGAGAAGATTGGATATTAATCTCACATTGGTTGATTTCGCACGGTCGCAGCGTTTGCAAAGCTCGCAAACCGGCTTGCCAGGTCTGTTTTCTCTTTGACCCGCCTTGGTGTTTTTCAATGAATGCCTGCAGCGAGTCGGCCGCTTTCTTGCGCACCAGCGATTTGAGCGGACCAAACCAGCCGAGCATCGCGCCGA
>JAYUCD010000267.1:0-5383 GCA_043740515.1 Bdellovibrio sp.
TATCGGCCGCAGATTCGTCGTTGTAATGCCGGGTTTCCAAGTTGGAAAACTCTAAAGAAGTGCTGCCGTCCGGAAACTGCAACTGCTCCAAAGTTTCAAAAAACAAATTCACGTCTGGTCGAATGACGTGACGGCTGGTGGCGGCCTGCTCGGACTTCATTTCGCTGAGCAGCTGATCGGACTCGCGGGAAAGACTCATGGGATCGAGAAACCATAAGTTCAAAGCTGAACTGAAATGGTTGAGTGGTGAATCGAGCTGCGGATAAAAATAAGGCAAAAGATAATCAAAGCCAGCCGTTAACTGATGGCGGGAAAGGGCGCGTAGCATTTCCTCGGCCTCAGACTTTTCTACATCCCGATCCACCCAAGATTTGCGAAAGCGCTCTAAGAGTGAATCCAAATTTTCATCGAGAAACAAAGCCTCTCGACACGGAATCAAATGAAACCAGCCGGTCTCTTCTCTTGATCGCTGATCCGTTGTCGAGAAAAACCGCAAGGTTTCGATTGTCTCGCCAAACAATTCGATTCGTACAGGCAGCAGATGGGCCGGCGAATAAATATCCAAAATACCGCCGCGAATTGAGTACTGCCCAACATCTTCCACAAGTGGCGCGGACTGATAGCCTAGACGACCTAAAAACTTGTGAACGTCTTCGGGAAAATCCTGATCTCGAGCAAAGCGCACGGAGTTTTTTTTGAGAACGGAGAAGGGAATTGTTTTTTGCAAAAGTGAAGCAATCGGAGCGACAAAAATATCTGTCGGCTTGGCATTTTGAGCGCGGAACAAAAAGCGCAACCGATCGGTGGTGTTTCCATTTTTGGGATCAAGACCCGAATAAGGGGAGACGTCGAAGGAGCTTAAAATTTCAACATCTCGCGAAGAGTCAAAAAAGTGAAGAGCCTGTTGAAATCGATTCGCCTCAGCTAAACTAGAAACCACAACAAGATGCGGCAAGTGGTTGATTTTTTTCTGATTCGATTGAGACAAAAGCAACCCAAGAAGACTCGGGGAAGAGCTTCCAGAAACGCTGATCTTGTGAAGACCTTTTTCCAGCTCTCGTTCGATGATCGACTCGAGATGCAGGTTTAAATTTTCGGGAGTTTGCTTGCGATTCATGAAGCGCCGATCATGCCAGAAGTCGGCCGCTGATTCCATTCATAATTGTTGGAAAAGACAAAGCTAAAGAGTATTGTTTGATCGTTCATTTGGGTCTCAACTTTGATTGTCAGCAGGAGGGCTCGCATGCCACTCGGTGGAATCTTATTTATTGCCACGTTTATCATCCTCTTCGGATGCTTTTTGTTGTTTCTGGCATCGAAGCTGGGTCGAAGAACTTACGATCCAGTGAAATACGAAAGCTACGAGTGTGGAATTCCAGTTCAAGAAAAAAAAGACACCAAGATTTCAGTCAAATTTTATCTCACGGCCATTCTTTTAATCATTTTTGATATCGAAATCATTTTCATGTTTCCGTGGGCAACAACTTTCAAAGATTTTATTGCAAATGGCCAGGGTCTTTTCGTTCTTATTTCTATGCTGGTCTTTCTAGCGATCTTTATTTACGGACTTTTTTGGGAAGTGAAATCCAAAGCTTTGGAGTGGGACTAATTCATGGGTCAGGATGTTTTTCAAATCGCCGTTAACTGTATCAAGTTGATTGTTGTTTTTCTTTTGATGGTTCAGGCCGTTCCGATTTTAGTTTGGCTTGAGCGCCGCGGATCCGCCTTCATCCAAAACCGCTTTGGTCCCAATCGCGTTGGTCCCCTGGGACTTTTGCAACTGGCGGCAGATGCCGTGAAATTTCTTTTCAAAGAAGAGTTCATTCCAGCAAAGGGAATCCGCCTGCTTTATTACGGAGCTCCTGTCGCAGCCCTGGTTCCCGCTACGCTTGCCTTCGCTGCCATTCCTCTGTCGGCACCAGTGCATATTGAAGCTTTCGAAATGCTCGGCCAAAACTGGGGTCCTTATACTTTTCTTTGGCAAGGCTATGAAATCAACGTTGGAATCGTTTTCATTCTCGGAGTTTCCTCACTTGCCGCCTATTCAATTTTGATGGCGGGATGGGGATCTGGAAATAAATACTCTTTACTGGGCGCCTTGCGGGCAAGTGCGCAGATTATCAGTTACGAACTGGCTCTCGGCCTTTCGATCGTCGGCATTATTTTGCTCTATGGAACTTTCAATCTAACAGAGATGATCGCAGCTCAGGCCGGGCCCTTGAATTTTCAATTTTTGGGGGCAACCCGAGAAATCTCCTTTTTGCCGAACTGGGGAATTTTTTATCAACCTCTGGCGGCGATCCTTTTCTTTGCCGCAACTTTTGCTGAAGCCAACCGCTTGCCATTCGATCTAGCAGAGGGAGAAGCCGAGCTCGTCGCTGGATTCCATGTCGAGTATGGCGGATTCAAGATGCTTCTTTTCTTCATTGGCGAGTATGGCCACATGATGGTGGCTTCAGGTCTGATGGTGACATTCTTTTTTGGTGGCTGGCAAATTCCATTGGTGTCCTACGACCAAGTTTATCAGAGCATGCAAGAACTAACTTCCTCAGGCACAGGCGCGAGTTTGTTGACCTCGCTGGTACATTTTCTAGTTTGGAATTTGAAGTTTGCAGTGTTTCTTTGGATCTTTATTCAGGTTCGATGGACCTTGCCGCGCTTTCGCTATGATCAGTTGATGGATCTCGGTTGGAAAACGATGCTTCCCTGGGCTTTGGCAAATACGATTTTGACGGCGATTGTGATTTTTATCGCCCACAGTTAGGAGTTGAAGGTGTCAGCAGACGCAATTTTATTTTGGATCTTGGCTTTTCTAACACTGGCAGGAGCACTGACTGTTGTGCTTGTCACAAATCCGATCTACAGCGCGCTGGCGCTTGCGATGACAATGGTCGGAGTCGCCGCTCTTTTTGTAACACTGAATGCTTATTTTCTGGCCGGAGTTCAGCTGATTGTTTACGCGGGTGCCGTCATGGTTTTGTTTGTGATGGTTTTAATGCTTTTCGATTTAAAACATGAATTGGAAGCCTTTTCTCGAGGGAAAATTTCGGGAGCCGTGAAGATTGCCTGCGTTGGAATTCTTGCTGGCCTAATTGTTGGCGCGATTTATATGTCGTCACACTCAAGCCTGAGTGAACATCCTGCGGTCGGCGCTGGCGGTGCAGATTCGACAAAGCAATTGGGTCAAATGCTTTTCACTCAATATCTTTTTGGATTCGAAGCTCTCGGAGTTCTTTTGTTGATCGTTGCCGTTGGCGCCGTGGCCTTGTCTCGGAGTAAGGGAGGCACACATGCCAAGCACTGAGGTCCTAACCGAAATTTCTGTGAACCATTATTTGGTTTTATCAGCACTTCTTTTTGTGATTGGAATGGCTGGAGTTCTGCTTCGGCGAAACGCGATTGTATTGTTGATGTCGATCGAGCTGATGTTGAATGCCGTGAACCTCACCTTTATCGCATTTTCTCATTTCTCTGGAAAACTAGAAGCTCAGATTATGGTGTTTTTTGTCATGACAATTGCTGCAGCAGAGGCGGCCGTGGGCTTGGCTTTGGTTGTGTCTATCTTCAAGCGATTTAAAGAAGTGAACATCCGCTTTTTCGAGCATCTGAAAGGATAATCACAAACATGTCTAATTATGCTTTGGTAGCGACTTTGATTCTGGCTCCTTTGATCGGATTTCTGATCAACGGACTTCGACATAAAAAGCATTCGGCAAACGTCGCTGGTGTTTTGGCGACGAGCATGGCGGTCATTTCTTTAGTCAGCTCGGTTTTGCTGGTCATGGAGCTCGTTTCGATGCCGATCGCATCGCGGGAGATTTCAATTAAATTTTTCGACTGGATCACGGTTGGAAATTTAAAAGCGGACATGTCTTTCGTTGTCGACGCGATCAGCGCCATCATGATTTTGATTATTACGGGAGTTGGCTCGCTTATCCATCTATTCAGCATCGGATACATGCACCACGATAAAGGTGCGGCGAAATACTTTGCTTATTTAAATTTGTTTTTGTTCAACATGCTTCTGCTGGTTCTCGGAAATAATTTGTTGGTGATGTTTGTTGGCTGGGAGGGCGTTGGACTTTGTTCTTACCTTCTGATTGGATTTTGGTTTACGGATAAGGAAAAAGCAGCAGCTGGAATGAAAGCGTTCATCACGAACCGAATTGGTGATGCCGCGTTCTTGTTGGGAATGTTTGTTTTATTTTTCACTTTTGGAACTTTGAATTTCCATGAAATCAATGCGCTCGTGCCTGCTAATCCTGAACTTTTGTGGATGGCGCCGATCACTTTGGGAACCCTGTTTTTATTTATCGGAGCGTCCGGAAAATCGGCCCAGATTCCGCTTTATGTTTGGCTGCCAGACGCGATGGCAGGTCCAACTCCGGTTTCAGCTTTGATCCATGCTGCAACCATGGTGACAGCTGGCGTTTATATGATCGTTCGACTCAATCCTCTTTTTTTAATGGCTCCTAACACCTTGATGATAGTCGCGGGAATTGGCGCGGCCACTGTGGTTTTTGCTGCCTCCATTGGCCTCACTCAGTGGGATATTAAAAAAGTTTTGGCTTATTCCACAGTTTCGCAGCTTGGATACATGTTTCTTGCCTGCGGAGTCGGCGCTTTCGGTGCGGCCATGTTTCACCTCATGACCCATGCCTTTTTCAAAGCCCTGATGTTCTTGGGCTCGGGCAGTGTGATCCATGCGATGCACGAAGAGCAGGACATCCGCAAAATGGGTGGCTTGAGAAGATATCTTCCGGTGACTCATTGGACTTTCTTTTTTGGTTGGCTTGCGATCATTGGAATTCCGCCCTTCGCAGGATTCTTTTCGAAAGACGAAATTCTTTGGCAATCTTTTCACTCGCCATTGGGCAACAAAGGTCTCTGGGCGATGGGTGCGCTGGGAGCTGTGCTGACTGCGT
This sequence comes from Bdellovibrio sp., assembly GCA_043740515.1. Lineage (GTDB taxonomy): Bacteria > Bdellovibrionota > Bdellovibrionia > Bdellovibrionales > Bdellovibrionaceae > 21-14-0-10-47-8. The sequence continues at coordinate 4,926 of JAYUCD010000267.1, forward strand.
TTTACATGACTCGGTTGATGGCTCTGACTTTTTGGGGAAAAAGCCGAGTACCAAAAAATATCCATCCGCATGAATCTCCTCCAAGCATGGCAATCCCTTTAGTTGTTCTCGCGATACTTTCAATTATTGGAGGATGGATTGGAATTCCACACGTGATCGGCGAAGCGATAGGCGGGGTTCCAAATTTTTGGGAACATTGGTTTGAACACAGCATCCACGTACCAGCAATGGAGCATGGGGACCCAAACCAAGGTCGATGAGATGATGTCTCAAATATATACACTACATATCTAAGTAATCTCAAAAAATATCTATAATGCGGGTTAATATGCTTTAACTGGCACTAATAATAACTAGCGCATGAATAATTCCAGTCCACTCTCCTATCCAGGATTCAAAAGCCACTCACTCCGAGATAGTTACACCACACCAAGGGATGAACGAATGTCCGATGATAT
>JAYUCD010000268.1:0-5590 GCA_043740515.1 Bdellovibrio sp.
TGATGGCGATGCCGATGATTGAACGGGACATCACGCTCACCTGTGTCATCGGTTCAAAGCCAGGTTTGGGCCAATGACGTCATGTCTGTCATACTTGACGCTCGCTATAGCCTCTCATTGACGAGCAAAGCTGGAGAACATGCAGATCATTACGGAATGTTGCTCGCGCTTCGATATTTTGTGCAAGAAAAGCAAGTGCAACAAAGACCGAAGACTTCGCCGAAAGAGTAATCGTTTTTCTCTTATTTTTCTATTAAGAAAATTTTGTGTTCAGCTGCCCGCAGGCCGCAAGAATATCATCGCCTTTGGTCGTCCGAATTAAAGTTGGGATTTCAAAGGGATCCAACAGAGCTTTGAAAGCCAAAACTTTTTCCTCGGAAGGTCTCTGAAATTTCGAGTTTGGAAAAGAGTTGAAGGGAATTAAGTTGATGTAAGCTTTTTTTCCTTTCAGCAAATGGCCAGTCGTCAGCGCATCTTCTTCCGAATCATTGAAATCTTTAATCAAGAGGTACTCGTAAGTGACAAACCTTTTGTCGCCATTTGGAATGGTTTCGATCAATTTTAAAACTTCCTCCAATGGATACTTTCGATTGATTGGAATCAACAGGTTGCGCTTTTCAGTGAAAGGCGAATGCAATGACAGAGCAATATTTACATTCGGCATCTCAGCTTTCCAACGCTCCAGTCCCGGCAGGTAGCCAGAGGTAGAGACGGTGATTTTGTGACAGGCCAAACTCAATCCATGTTGGGATAGAAAAATTTCAGCCGATGTTTTAACCGCATCGAAATTATGAAGCGGCTCTCCTTGCCCCATATAAACAATATTTAAAATTCGATCATCACTGGGACGATGACTGCTGAGCCAAGCTTGAGCTTGTAAAAACTGACCAACGATTTCTTCTGCTTTCAGATGTCGAGTGAAGCCTTGGGTGCCAGTAAAACAAAAAGCACAGTTCATGGCACAGCCAACCTGGCTCGAAAGACAGATTGTGTATTTGTTTTGAAAAGGAATCAGAACAGTTTCAACCCTACTCTGATCATTCAATTCAAAGAGAAATTTGACTGTCTTATCTTTTGCTTCTTGAACAACTGCAATCTGCGGTAAATGAAAATCCAATTTCGACATTAGAAAAGAAGTGGCTTTTTTACTGAGATCATGAAGGCTGCACTGACTTCGTTTATTTTTTTTATAATACCAATTGTAAAGCAAGCTCGCAGTGGCTGCAGGCAGACCTTCTTCGTCACAGATCGCCTGCAGCTTTTCAAATTCGTATTGATAAAAGGACGTTTTCAGATTCATTTGGTACCGAAAATTTTTCGATCCAATGAAAATCGACCGGCTCCACCAATCAAAAATAAAAGCGCCAGCGCAAAATAAACAGAAGCCAGTTCATAAGAACCGCCGCCTTTGGGATTAACGAAAGGGTCACCTAAGGCAAAACAATGAACCGACACAGCCACTAGCATTGTACAAACAAGTCCAAGCGAACCCAAAGCGGTCAACAAACCTAAGATCAAAGCGATTCCGCCGCCAAACTCTGAAATTGCCGCTAAAAATTGAAAGAATCCTGGCACCGCGGCCTGATCCCCCATCCAATGGAACGGATTCTCGATTTTTCCCATTCCATGGATGATAAAAGCTGCTCCCATGATCAGTCGAAGTAACAGAAGTACAAGGTCAACAGATAAGGCTTGGTTTCTGACTGCAAAGATTTTCGATTTCATTGGTTTTTAGTCCTTTGGAAATGATGGGAATCCTATGCTCATTTCACTCAGCGCTAGGGCTACGGTCAAAGAAAAGTGACTAAATGAACTGACCCAAAAAAAGATGCGCTTTTGCGTCACTTCGAACCCATCGAACTCGGCGAATTCTCGAGCATTTAGATTGCCATGAAGGTAAACTCGGCCATCTGCTTCAGTTTTTTGGCGATCTCCTTATACATTTTTCGCCGTCCGTAACCCAATCGTTTCCTTTCTCATGTTGGATTCGCTCTTTGCTTTGCCACATTGACGATCGTCCTCTTAACGATTTCCGAATATGTCTTTTCTCTCAACTTAGGAATCGATTGGACTTAATTATTTGATTGGCTCTGCTTTTTACATGCAGATTACTGTTCATTCTTCTATCAGCTTGATCATTTTATGTTTTGGACTGATTGTTTCACGCCCCGAAGTTGGGTTTGGAAAAATTTTTGAAGGGCATTCAGCTAGCGCCGTGATGGCGAGAAAGATGCTCTTCAGTGTCATTTTTTGATTGTTTCGCAGCATTCTTGGCGTAGATTATGAATATCTTTTTTTGATAGGAGTGTTTCGATGCCGAAGTTTACTTTCAAAGGTCAGCCAGCCAGCACGGTCTCAGATCTTCCCAAGATTGGCCAAACGGTTTCATTTTCCAAACTTGTGAAAAATGATTTATCTGAAGTTTCAATTGAATCTTACGCCGGAAAAACAAAAGTTCTCAGCATTTTTCCTAGCATTGACACTGGAATTTGCGCGGCTTCCGTACGACGCTTTAACAAAGAAGCAGCTCAGTTGAAAAATACTGTTATTCTCAATCTTTCGGCTGATTTGCCCTTTGCTAATGCCCGCTTTTGCGGAGCTGAGGGAATCGCCAACTGCGAAACTCTTTCTACATTTCGAAGTAATTTTGGCAAAGAGTGGGGCCTCGAAGTCGCTGATACACCTTTGGCTGGGCTTTTGGCTCGAGCAGTGATTGTTCTATCTCCCGACAATAAAGTGATTTACTCGGAATTGGTTGCCGAGTTAACAAAGGAGCCCAATTATGATGCGGCTCTGAAGGCCATTCGCTAGATTTGGTTTTTTATTTTCAAAAATTCTCGAGTGCGAGTCAGACCTTTGTCCAAGAAGGCCTTTCTCTTTTCAGCTTTCGAACATTGCAGGTTTGTCCGATAAATCCTTTAGCAATGATGATTCCCTATTTAGAGTTCTGCAAAAAATTTAATCTCTCTCCCTTTCCTGTGAAGAACGGTGAAAAAGCTTTGCATTTCGTTTTTCGATTCTCACTTTCCATTTCCGCAGCTGAACTTTGGCCTTACATTGCAGACACCTCTAGTTTCAATCGAAAATTAGGTTTGGCACCTCGAACTGAAACCGAAATTGACGACAAAAATCACGTTACCACGACCTTGATCGGACTTGAGCAGCAGTGGGTGGAAGAGCCTTGGACTTGGTTTTATCAGCGACATATTCAGTCGAATCGAACTTACTCCAAGGGAATCGCTCACCGGGTTCAATCCAATTTTATTTTGGAACCCACCTCTAATGGCGTAGATTTTTATGTGAACTTTTCTTGGATTCCGAAAAACTTTTTGTCTGCTTTCTTTTTGAAAGCAACTAGTCCTCTCTTGCAAAAAAATTTCGAGAAGGTCTTTGCAACGATTCAAAGTTTTGTTCAGGAGAATAAAAATAAAGCGCCGACCGCTCTCAAGGTGGCGAATGACTTTGCAAAAAATGTCAATTTGCCCGCGCTCGAAAAAGCTGCAGATTCGTTGAAAGATCGAAGTCTGAATTTGAAAGCAATTGAAGGGCTTTGTCAGCTCATTAAGAAGGGCGATGACTTTGACCTCTACAGAATTTCAGCTTTTGCCGTTGCCAAAAATCTAAGGCTGCCTCGGAAGGATTTTCTCGAAACTTGCCTCGAGAGTGTTCGCTGTGGTCTTTTATCTCTGACATGGGATGTGATCTGTCCTCATTGCCGTGGCGTTCGTGTCTCAGCGGAAAGCTTGGGACAGATTCCTGAAAAAGCGAGCTGTCAGGTTTGCAATGTAGACTTTCAAACAGACTCTCTGGAATCAATCGAGGTGGTTTTTCACGTGAATCCTCTGATTCGCAAGGTGAAAGAAGTTTTATATTGTGCTGCCGAACCGGCAAAAAAAGAGCACATTCAGGTCCAACAAAAAATGGAAGCTTTTCAAATTCTCGAGTTCAAACAAAAATTAAAACTGGGACGGCACCGGATCCGAGCAACAAATCCCACCGTTCTTTTGGAAATCGATATTTCTGAAGAGGAGAGCGCAGCAGAAATTTCCTGGAATCTTGAAGGCGAAAATCAAAGGTATACCTGTGGGCCCGAAATTCAATTTCATTTTGAGAACACAAGTGAGCAGGTTCGCCAAGTCTGCATCGAGCAATTGTGGTGGAAGGAGGATGTTTTGCATCCTGCCGATATTTTTGCGCTCCCACAATTTCGCGATGTGCTCTCTCGCGAGGCGCTGGATTCGAACGTAAAAATCTCCATGGGAACACAGGTTGTTCTATTCACGGATATCGTCAACTCGACAATTTTTTATCATCAACTGGGAGACGCCGCTGCCTTTAAGCAGGTGAAAAATCACTTCGTCGAAACTTACAATTGCATCCAAAAATATGAAGGCTCAGTGATTAAAACGATTGGTGACTCGACGATGGCATGTTTTTCTGATCCAGATCAAGCTTTGCGGGCGGCTGTCGAACTGCAATCCATTTTTCCCCAAGATCGAACGGACACCAGCATTCGTTTGAGAATTTCACTGCATGTGGGCCCAGTGATTGCCGTTCATCTTCTGCATGGGCTTGATCTATTTGGAACCACTGTCAACGAAGCGGCGAAGCTGCAAAGCTTGGTAAGTGGCGGGGAAATTGCTTTCTCTGAATTATTCCTAAATCGCCTCTCTAAAAATTTGGTGAACTTGTATCGATTGGACATTTCGGAAAAACAATCGAAAATTATTTCTCAAGAGATCTTCTTGAATGCTTATATTCTCAATTGCTTCTCTACCAAAGCTTCATCTCGAAAAACGGGCTAATTCTTTTTCTGCTGCGATAAATATCGAGCAAAAGCACGCATCACAACTAAATGCATTTTAGCCTGCGAGTAGATATAAATGAACCAAGGCAGGGCGGGTTTGTAATCATGGATCGCAGCCAGTACAAAGCGTCGATTCAAAACAACTCGAAACTCAAGACGGCCGCGGTTTTCTTCGGAGACTAAAATTCCCTTGGTGATATACAAAAGCTGGCGATCAGGTTGACTCCGAGCTTCGCTGAGTTTCAGTTCCAGCAAACTCCAATTGTATTTGAAAACAGAAAGTGAAATCGCTGGCCCCTGACGCCGAACTTTAATCAAGGGATTGAGAAACCGCGGCAACCAATGGATGTATTGATTTTGGATCCAATCGGCATCGCGGCCCTCAGGAAGTGGCAAGCGCTGAACCGAGCGCACCGTTTTCCTTTGAATTCGAAATCGGAAGAGAGAGTTTCCCGACTGAGTTCGCAGTGTTGCTTTTTCCAGTAAATCAGAATACGTGAAATTTAAAGAACCCGTCGAGAACATATTGCTTTTTCTCGCCACCATCGGATGTTCCAAAGACTCCACCAGAGGGTACACCAAATCTTTTGAGGTGTTGGTGATCAAACTGACCCATAATCGAGAAAGTGTCGGCGTGAAAAATGGCACTTTGAAAAAAAATCTTTTTTTGCCAATTCGAAGGGCGGTTTGCGGGCGGCGGCCGCTCGGTCGCCTGCCATCTGCACACTGCAACGGCGGTTCAGCCCCCGCCTCCAGCAAGCAGCACGATGCAAATGAAATGAA
>JAYUCD010000269.1:0-4396 GCA_043740515.1 Bdellovibrio sp.
CCAACGAGTTCTGGAAAACTCGATGCGTGTCAGCCCGACCCCCTATAGGGAAATTATCTCACGAAAGTCGTAGGGTAGCTATGTGCATATGCTGGTAGACTTATTTTCGCCGGTGCTGGGGGCGTTCAAAAGACTTTTCAATTGATCAGCCACATAGGAAATAAACTTGCGATGATCTTTTTTTTCGATGAAAAACTGACTGAGATTTTGAAACGCCAATTTGCTCAGCCGAGTTTGTTCGATTCCTTCGCCGGCTCGTTTGAACAATACAAATTTTTGATTCAAAGGGAGGTTAACGTACAAATTGAAATTCAGGCGCGTCTCATCTCGGATATCCAAACTTTGCACCGGAAGAAATTCATTTTTTGTTTGTGCCTCAGACGGCTTCGTGGCTGATTCAGTCGAGGATTCGTCAGATGATTGCAAGTGCGCTCCCTTTGCCTATTCGCTGTGAGCGGTTCCGCTTCGCGGGTGCTGACGCAATTCTTCGTTGGCCATCTCTGTTGGTGATTTACCGGTGTCTTTGACTTCCGTAAAAGGCAATTTTGGAGTGCTGTCGTGACTGAGGATTGTCGCCGTTGGCAAGACAACTTTTGAAGATGGCATTCGGTTGTCAATTTTTAAACCCAAAAGTTTGGAACGTTTTTCCCAAATTGCCGAGTAGCGCTCGGAAAAGCCAGCTTGCGCATCCCAATGCTCTGGAGCTTCGATGCGAATTTCCATTCCTTCTTTCATCTCTTCGGGGCGATTCCACCCATTGGTTTTTAACAACCGAGGGTAGAGCGCGCCTTTTCCGTAATAAACCTGAGCCAAAAACCAAGGCGTCTCAGCTTCCATCACTTTGTGAGTGATGGTTTGAGTCTCCGTGGATTTTTTCGCAGCCGTATTTTTTTCTGAAGTCTTGGCTTCAGATGAAGAGCTCTCGTCTTGTTTTTTTGTCGCTTCTGCATGTAACAAATAAACGCTGCAACTGATCAAAATTAAAAAGAGAAACGCTTTTTTCATCCCAAGCCTCCAGGCCAAATTCGCTCTCTTCTCTTCGGAATTTCAGGCGAGAGACCGAGGTCCTGATATCAATTTTTTAAAAACTTTGAAGCTTTGGCTGAGCTTACCTTGACCTTTGCCGAGCTCCGGATAAAATCGAGGCCACCGATGCAAGACTTTTATCTCATTCGACATGGTGAAACGGACTGGAATATCAAACTTGGCAAATTGCAGGGTCACTCGGATATTCCCTTGAATGCAAAAGGTGAAGACCAAGCTCGAGCTCTCAGTTCTTTGATTGCAGAACTCAAATTGAATCGCCTTTACAGCAGCGATTTGATTCGTGCCCAACGAACGGCGGAACTGGCATTGCCGCAGCTTTCTCCGCCGCACACTCGTCCACATCTTCGCGAAGTTCATTTAGGAATGGGCGAAGGACTGACCTGGGAACAAGTCGGCGAAAAATTAGGCGAATCTTTTCGCAACTCTTGGTCATCAACCCTCGAAGAGCATTTGGATTTAAGATTTCCAGGTGGCGAGTCCCGACGCGAAGTGATTGAGAGAATTCAAAATTGCCTGCATGGAATTTTAGATGCCCACCCCGAAGATCGAATCGCCATGATCACTCACGGTTATGTGATTCGAACTTTGGTTTATTTTCTCAGTGATGTGAAAGATAACTTTTTTGTTCCCAATTGCGCGGTGGCTCCCTTTGCTCGGGCGTCGAATCGAAAACTTCATTACACTGGCCCTCGATCGATTGAAGACCTGGCTCAACCTCGAATTTAAAATATTTTTTGCATTTCCGAAATCAATTCACTGACCTTGTTTGCCACGACCAAGTGCTGGCGATTTTCTGGAATCACAAATCCTTCTTGAATCATCAGCTCCATCTGCTGCAAGAGCGGATCGAAAAATCCCTTTGAATTGACCTGATGATTGAGCAGCCCAATCGGTTTTTGGTGTATGCCAATTTGCTTCCAAGTCAGAATTTCAAAAAACTCGTCCAATGTTCCCCAGCCACCAGGAATCGCCACAAAAGCATCTGACATTTTTTCCATCAAAGCTTTTCGTTCATGCATCGAAGCCACCACCTGGAGATCAGTGATCGCTGTGTCAGCTACTTCTTTCCCGAAGAGACCATCAGGGATCACGCCAAAAACTTGGCCACCCTGAGACATCACTGCTTGAGAAAGCACTCCCATCAAGCCTACCCGGCCACCACCGTACACCAAGTCGATTTCGGCTTTGACCATGGCTGTCGCCAGCTCTTTGGCCAGCGCCGTGTAGACTGGAGAGCCACCACTTCGTGACCCACAATAGACACAGATGCGTTTTCGCTTTACACTCACCAGCTTCCTCCTCTATTTTCTTTTTTGCGAAATTAGACCGAGACCCATCAACTGAAAAGAAAATCAAAAAATGAATTCAAAGGTCACAAAATGAATCTGAAAGACTGGATTCGTGATATCCCGGATTTCCCGAAAAAAGGAATTTTATTTCGCGATATTTCTCCTCTTTTGAAAAATCCCGCAGCCCTGCATTGGATGTGCGAAGAATTTGGTCGAGCGGCTGATCTCAACAAGATTGATTTCTTTGTCGGAGTCGAATCCCGAGGTTTTATTTTGGCAAGCCTGCTAGCCAGCCATTTTAAAAAAGGCTTTGTGCCATTGCGAAAAGCCGGAAAGCTGCCTCCGCCCATCATCGCCGAAACTTACAATCTCGAGTATGGCTCAGCTACCCTAGAAATGACTCCGGGTCAGGGCCGGGTGATGCTGCTGGATGATGTGCTGGCGACAGGTGGCACTTTGAAGGCCGCCATCAATATTTGCAGCGCCGCCGGATATTCGGTGGAGCAAGTCGCCGTGCTGATTGATTTGCCTTTTCTCAATCAAATGAAATTCAAAGACAAAAGTATTATTTCACTTGTTCAGTATGCAGCTACTCACTGAAGCAGGAGCGCCCCGTGCCGATTGAAAAACTTGCCGTGATTGTTGCTTTGCCCATGGAAACCCAAGGTCTGTTTGATCAAAAGAACATCACTGTCCATTACTGCGGAATTGGCAAAATCAACGCGGCTTTTAAGGCGACAGAATTGATCATGCAACAGGGCTGCAAACACATTCTGAATTTAGGCACGGCCGGCAGTCATAAATTTGCGACTCATTCGGTGATCGAATGCAAAGCCTTCATTCAGCGGGACATGGATCTCTCGCCTCTCGGCTTCCCAGCGGGTGACACTCCGATGGATGACATCAAAGGAATCATCGAAGTGCCGACTCGAATTGCCGATCTGCAAAAAGGAATCTGCGGCACCGGCGATCGCTTTGAAGTGGGCCCACCCAAGTTGACTTGTGATCTGGTCGACATGGAAGCTTACGCCATCGCCAAAGTTTGTCGTCGTTTGGGAGTCGGCTTCACTGCCGTCAAATATATCACTGATGGCTCCGATGACCTGGCTCACAAAGATTGGTTTGAAAATCTCAAACCAGCTTCAAAAAAACTTCTTGAAATTTACGAAAGCTTTCATCCTCTATGAAAATTCAATATGGAACTGGTCCCACAGCTTTCGGTTCTGTTTTTATTGCGCTCAATGAAAATCAAATTTTAAAAATTTCATTTTCCAAAAATCAAAAAGAAGCCTTGCAATCTTTAAGAGATGATTTCCCTGGTGAAGACCTCAAAGAGAAAAATTCGGCTTGGGTTCAGGCCCAATGGAAAAAAATAAATTCCTTCAGTCGATCCGATTTAAAAAAACAAATCCGAGCTCTCGCTCAAGGGACTGAATTCCAAAAAAATGTCTGGCTGTCACTAGTTGAGATCCCATTCGGGAAAACCGCCAGTTATTCAGACATTGCGAAAAAAATTGGTTTGCCAAAAGCCGTGCGTGCCGTGGGATCTGCCGTGGGTGCCAATCCTTTTGGCTATTTGATTCCTTGCCACCGAGTTTTGCCGAAAGCTGGAGGCCTCGGAGGATTTGCCTGGGGAGTTGATTTGAAAAAACTCATGCTGGATTACGAACAAAACTGAAACCTCTGGAAGTGCAAAATAAAAAACCAGCCTCGAGAGGCTGGTTTTTTGAGGACTGATTATTAGTTTTCAAAACAGAATTCCAATTTTCAGTCCGAGTGTGCAGAGAACGACTTAGTATCGTCCGCCGCCACCACCACCGCGACCACCACCACCTCCGCCGCCACGACCACCGCCGTAACCGCCGCCACCACCACCACCGCGATTTTCGCGAGGAGCCATTGGCTTAGCTTCGTTCACAGTCATTGGGCGACCTTCCCAGTCAGCTCCGTCGAATTTGCTAATCGCAGATTTAGCTTCTTCAGGAGTCGCCATTTCTACAAAGGCAAAACCTTTGCTGCGTCCTGAATCGCGATCCATGATGATCTTCGCGGATTGAACT
>JAYUCD010000270.1:0-4621 GCA_043740515.1 Bdellovibrio sp.
GAGAGCGGAGGAAGGCTCTTTTTCCGCCAGACTTTGTAAAAAGTTCTTTCGCCGACCAATTCATAGTCTCCCGTCTCAGGAAGATAATTGAAAAAGTCATCGGGAACTCCGGGTCGGTAAGTGACGACAAGAGACTGGGCGTAAGGAAATTTATCAAATTGTAAAAATACGTCAGGTCGCTTGGCAGGATCTGCATAGTATTCCGTGTAGACATGCCGATCCCAATTTCCGTAGGGGACAGGGTGAATGAAGATTGAGCGAGTTGCCGGGCGCAAATTTGAAAAAAGAAAACCAGCTGGAAAATTATCATAAAAAAGAATCGTCTTGGCGCCCTTGGACACTTCGCGGACATCACGTTCTATTTGATAAAATAGTTGAGCTTTGTACTCACTTGTGAAAATTCCAGCATAGGGCCCGGTCTCCATCAAAGTCGTCATATCTTGGACAGCTTCTTCTCTGTAGGCATAAGAGTAACTGTAGAAATTCAAAAGCAAAAGCACGGCAAGCATCGGAAGAACAATGGATGCCCGAGAAACTCGACCAGCAACTCGAAAAATAACAAACATAAGACCAAACTGAGTCGCGAGTGGAGTCGCTAGAATATGATTTGCACTGGTAAAAAAAGCGGCGACTCCTAAAATCAAGCAGGTGAGGATCATCAACCAACTCAGTTCATCTCGATTTTTATCATTTTCGGAGTTTGTCGCTTGTTTATTTGGAAGAAGGCTCACGCAACCCAAGCAGAAAACAAAAGTGATAAACAAGGGTGAGATCAAAGTGATATTGGGAAGGGGAACCATGAAAAAAAATAATCCAGCGATGAGAGGGATAACCCAGGTCCACGAAAGCCTAAATGCGAGAAGAAATCCCAAGAAAAGTGCGATAGGAAGAAGGGTCCAAAGAGGAGGTGTTAAATTTCCAATGAAGCTTTGAATGACTGTTATTTTATCTTCGAGCACGGAGAGATTGCCGGAGCCATAAGCTTGCGTCGTCTCGATAGAGCGAGGAATATCGGCAAATCCAAATCTAAAAATAGTGACTCCCCAGAAAAAACAAAAAAGCAATCCCGAAACAAGTGCAGCTTGGATCAGCAGGATTGGCTGTTTCTTCTGTTGCAGCCAATGCCGAGCGGCCAGAGAAAAATAGATCAAAGCTGCGCCCAGTACGAATGAGGGATAAACGAAAACACAAACAGCGAATGCCCAGGCACCCAGTAAGCCAAGTGAGCGGCGCTGGCTCAACTCGGCTTCGATCGTCAAAGCACTTCCGATTCCAAAACCAAAACATCCGAGAGTATTGTATCCAAGAATTGGAATTGTATAATGAATGAACACAATTGGAATCGTCGAAATCAACAGCGCCAAATCGGCAGAGATCATTTTTCGCATGAGTCGATAAAAACAATATCCGCAGACCAGCGATAAAAGAAAATAGAGGTGCCGGCTAAACAGCATGACTCCGGTGGTTCCTATGAGTTTGTTATAAATGTAAATGAAGGGTTCATAAACCAAGGAGGCGGTTTGCCCGAAATAAGAGTCATTGACGTAAAACTTATCGCCAAGGGCAGTGAGAGCAGCGCAGGCTACATGGTAGGGCTCATCTGTCACTTCAGCGCCAAAAAAAATTCGCAAGTAGGCAATTGCGATAGAAATATAAGCCGCTGATCTGACAAATTTTGGAGTCAGCAACTGGCTACTCAATTTTTCAAACAAGATGGGATTCGTTTTCATTTTCACAATGGCACCAGGTTATTCATAGCGAAACTAACTGTCAACTTGTTGAGGGATCAATGTTTGTGCATAAAGAAAATCTTCAGGTGTGCCAATGTCGACAAATGGATTTGAAAATTCAATTCCGCCGACTTGCTCCGATTTCGCACTCGGGAGCAAAAAATCTTTTTCGAGTGAAAAAGGACCGTTTGAAAAATGACGAGCTGTTTGGTTTAGAAAATAAAGCCGATCTAAAAGAAGGATTCCACCATTGATCAGAACCGGTTCGGAAGCTTTGCTAGGGTCCACTTCTTTCTCGAGAAACTGGCGAACGATCCCATTTTCGCAGGTCACAGAGCCGTAACGATCACCCTTTGCAACTTTCTTAAGAGCCATCACAATTTTTAATTTCGAATATTTTTGCAATTGATTCATTCGATCAAAGTCGACGGGAAAGAATGTGTCTCCGTTTAAAATAAAGACCTGAGATGTCTTTGCAAGTTCAAGCGCCTTTCGTAAGGCGCCTCCGGTTCCTAAAGGTTGGCTTTCTTCAGAGAAAAGAATTTCGAATGGGAAAGTCCTCTCAGCGCAAAAATTTTGCACCTGTAGACTTTGGTAGCCGGTTGCCAAGATCACTCGATCGACAGACTGACTTTCAAGTTGCTGAAACAGATAATGAAGAAAGGGTTTGCCGGCAATAGGCGCTAGGGCCTTGGGAACTTGAGAGACAACGCTTTTTAAGCGGGTGCCAAGCCCTCCAGCCAATATGACAGCCTCACGCTGCTTCAATCTAGCGAGCCCAAACTTGGTGGAAAGTGCTCGCTCCGGCACCGGCGTCGTAGTCATCACACTCAAATCGACTTGGTACCGAGCCGATGGACCAGTGACTTTTATAATCAGCGAAAAAAGGATAATTAGTTAGCGCATTGTCACCTTGATCCGCCCAACCTCGATCTGCCACTCCTGGCAACATTGAATTGCTGTTCGAAAGCGCTCGAGATTCAGCCCTCAGCATGGCAGTCGATGCGGGGCCCTCGGTGCAAGCTCCCTTGCCTGTTTTGAAATAGGCCAGGCATTTTTCAGAGAACAAACTAAAATCCACCAGCCTTGAATGAGCAGTGGTCTCACATCGGAAGCGCAATTCCTTGTAAGACAAATCAACGTGAGTGGCTAAAGAGATGTGCCCCCAAGCTCTGGTGCCCACCTCATCACTGCCCAGACTGCGATGATTCTCCAGTGGAAAAAGGCCTCGACCGAGAGGAGTGGGGCCTCCGGGCGTTGCTTTCTTGTGAAGATAGTTGGCAAGCAACATCCAGCCGCCGCCATCGGTTTGCATATCGCAAGTCACTTCCGAGACGTTCCATGCAAATTTAATATTGTAGTTGCCATTGATGCTGCAGCCAACTTGTCGGTGTTCGAGGCAAGACTTTCTTGGCGCTGAGCATTTGGAAACATAGGAATAGGAAGCAAACAAATAAATTGCAAATGGTACGGCCAGAACCCCAACGAGCGCTAAGTAAATCTTTCGAAATCTGAAAATGAAATCCATGACAAACCCTTCTATCCTATTTTAATTTTACGTTCCCTAGCGACATCGTTTTTTCAGATTATTTACTTTCTTTGGTAACGAAGGCCTGCTCATTTGATTTAACACGAATTTTAATTTCCACTCGACGGCTCAGGTCTGCGCTGTATTCACCGTTGACAGCCATCGGAGTGCTCGAGCCACGTCCAGATGCCAAGACAAGTTTTAAAATGCAATCGTAGAGATCGTGATCTTCGCGCACGGCAGACAAGGCTCTAGATAGAACTGAATAAGATCTATTTTGACTGAGGCGAATATTGTTGCCCACTCCGACCTCACTGGTTTCACCAGAGCGATCCGTGTGACCTTCGATGATGATGGCATCCAATCGAGACTTAAGATCTTCCGTGCAAAGTTGTTTTGCCAGAGCAGGAAAAAAACCATCAAGAAAGCTTGCACCCGGTTTTGAAAGTGCAGCGCCATTGACTGGAAATTTAAGGAGGTCTTCGCTGACACGAACGCTCAAAGTGAGTGGATCTTTCGGATCTTGCTCCAGTGGCAGTTTATTTTTTTTCAACACATCGGCAATTCCTGTTCGCACGGCCTCTTTACCTTTTTGGCTTCGCTGCGAGGCACTTCGGATAAAAACAACTGTGAGAAGAATAAAAATAACTGCGAGGGAAGCCATCAAATCAGTGAAGGAACTGTTCAGAAAGTTATGAGAAGCCTTCTTCTTCATGACTCCGATTTCTTTCGCTGACGCTCTTTGAGAATATCAAAAAGCATTTGCTCAGTGTTGAGATGGGGAAGCAAGGTTTCCAATTTCAAAATAATTTGATTCCAAAGCGAGTTCAGCTTGGCCGATAAAAAGTAATTGGTAATCGTGACAGAGAGAGCACAAGCCAAGGCGACAATCGATGAAAAGAATTTTCCTGAGAGGCCATTCACCAAGCCACCAATTCCTTGGACTTCGAGATTGGAAAGTACTTTAACGTGCTGAAGGCCGAGGAGAATTGCGATGAAAGTCGTTAAAAGCCCAATGGCGGTGAGCCAGTTTGGGATTTCGTCGGCAAGATTCTTTCCGGTCCAATCCCCCAGATCCATATTCTTTTCCGAAATCTCCGGAATCGATTTGCTTAAAAGTTGACCCGAGCGAGGCTCTTTGACTTCAATCAGTGAGTCTGCAATTTTCTGCTTGAAAGGCGCGAGGGCGGGTAGACGCTGACTCCACTGACTCAGTGCTGAGAGAACCTGTTCAACCTGTGTCGAGTTAGCTACTTCGTGCGGACTCAAGGATTTTTGCAAAGCCAATGTTTTTTGCAGTCCCCGAAGCGCAGTTCCAGCCTTCAAGCAGCGAAAAAAATAACGAACAAGAAAAAGTAGAGTC
>JAYUCD010000271.1:0-2336 GCA_043740515.1 Bdellovibrio sp.
GTCAGCGATCCAGTTTCAATTGCAAAACGAGTCAAGGATTGCGAAACCAAAAGCACTGACTTGGTTAGCCGGCACATGGAACTTTACAAGGCGCAAAAATGCGGCGAGCGACCAGCTGACTTGGATTGTATGAACTACGCCAAGCAAATGCAGCTTGGAAAGGAAGTGGTGGAAACTTGCAAAGCTGATCAGAAAATGATGGATGCCTCACTTTCAGCTGGAGTTTTGGCACGTGAGAATCAGGGCTCCAATGAAGAACTGGCTATCCTGCGAAGTCGGATGCACCAAATTCTGAAAAGTGATTGTAAACAAGGTGATAAATCTGAAGTTTGCGATGGTCAGCCCGGAGATTTAGAAATTCTCAGGCAATCGCAAGACAATCGAGTTTTAGCGGCGCAGACGACCTGTGGCGGGCAAATTCAGAAATCTCCGCCTCCCGGAGTTTCAGAGGAAAGTTTGAAGACTGGATTTCCCGAAAATTCGCCAGATCTAAAAACCGTGACCAAGGCTCGAGAACCTCAGGCTGAGTCCAAGTCGAATCTTTTCTCCACGGCCTGGAGTTCGATCACCGGCTTCTTCTCTCGTTTCACTAGCAAATAGATTCTAGGCCTTCTTTTTCCAGAGCTTTTGAATCCAAGCTTCGATCGCTTTGACTTCGGTCGGAATATTTTCAGATAAAATGCGGCAGCCTTTCGCCGTGACCACCACATCGTCTTCAATGCGCACTCCGATGCCGCGAAATTTTGCAGGCACGGTGAGATCATCCGGCTGAAAATACAAGCCCGGCTCAATAGTCAAGACCATTCCTGCTTCCAATTGGCCAAACTTGTAAGTTTCCGTTCGAGCCTGAGCACAGTCATGCACATCCAGACCCAGCATATGACTGATATTATGAAGAGTGTAGCGCTTGTAAAACTGATTGTCGTCTTTCAGAGCCTCAGATGCTGTGCAGGTGAGGATTTTCATCTTTACCAAGCCTTCAGTGAGAACTTTCATCGCTTGCCGATTGGGCTCCATGAAATCAACTCCTGGCCGAACAAACTTCATCGCAGCTGCGTGAGCGGCGAGCACCAGCTCATAAACAATTTTTTGTTCTGGAGAAAATTTTCCGGAAATCGGCAAGGTTCTCGTGATGTCAGCCGTATAAAGAGAATTGCTTTCAATCCCAGCATCCAACAACAAAAGATCCCCAGATTTCAACTCACTGTTATTTTTTTTCCAATGCAAAGTGCAAGCGTTGCAACCCGAAGCGACGATGGAGCCGTAGCCGATGTCGTTTCCCTCCATGCGAGCCCGAGTAAAAAAAACTCCCTCAAGCTCTCGCTCAGAATGCGCTCTTTTCATTCGTTGAATCACATCTTCGAAACCCAACTTGGTCGATTGCACCACGTCCGCCAACTCGCGAATCTCCGACGCATCTTTGATCAGCCGCATTTCAGACAAGGCTGTCTTCAGAGCCTGATCTTTCTCCAGCTGAGAAGGCAAAGCGAGGTTCAGCAGATCTTCAAGCGCAGCAGAATTTCCACGAAGCAAGCGAAATTGAGTTTGAGCCATCGCCGATTTCAGATCTGCAGCCAAATTCACCAAACTTCGAGTGTCATCAATCGCATACAGGGCACGACTTTCTGGAATTCCCAGACGAGCCCCTTCCCAAAGTTCGCCTTTGATTCGATCGGTAAAAAAAGTTTCATCTGTTTTTCCTGGATTGGGCTCAACAAACAAAACTGTTCGGTGAGTTTTTCCATCGCCAGAAGGAATCATCATCAGCACACAGTCAGGCTCAAGACAGCCAGTCAGATAATAAAAATCAGAACTGGGCCGAAAGCTATAGTGAGTATCATTCGAGCGAACTTTTAAATGTCCCGTCGGAATCACAATCAGATCTCGCGGAAATAATTTCGATAATCGTTCTCGCCGCAGTTGAATTTCCGTCACCTGCTTCAAAGCTTTGGGTAACTTTTCTTTTTTTGGCTTCCAATTCCGAAGCATAAAAGAAATCAGGTTGGCGGGAGTGGCAGAATCATGACTGGCTGATTTAAGCGCTGGTTTTGACATGCTTCAAAACTATCGAAGGCCAGCTTCGAAAGCCAGATTTTTCAATTCCTTTTTCAGACTATAAACAGTTTCAGAAACTATCGTCGATTTTTCATGCAAATTTTCGAAAACACTGTTTTTTCTCAATGGGCCGTTACCAGCAAGTTTTCTGGCGGGTAGCGGTCCTCCCTGAACTTGCATCTCCGCCTTAAAAAACTTGGGGACATACGGAGCGGTTATCCGAATAATTCCCACTCAATACTAGAAAGACCCCTCAGTCGCTCCTTGCGATAAGGCAGCTG
>JAYUCD010000272.1:0-3117 GCA_043740515.1 Bdellovibrio sp.
TCGCTAGCTGCCAAAGTGATTGCAATATTCAATGTCAAATCCCTCAACCAATTGAAGAGACCACAGAATGAGCTCAACTAATAATGACTCGGCTAAAAATTCGAAGAGCACTTCAGCCGGTGCGAAGCAATCTGACAAGTGGACCAGCTGGGACTTTCGCTCTAAATTTTTTTGGACCGAGGGCTGGGGATCAATGGCATTGGCCATTCTGGTCGCACTTTTCATTCGCTGGATTTTCTTCGAAGCCTATGTGATTCCATCGGGCTCGATGCTTCCGTCGCTGTTAATTCACGATCATATTTTTGTTAATAAATTCGTTTACGGAGTTCGCGTTCCTTTTAGCGAAGACTGGCTTGTCAAATTTTCCGAGCCAAAACAGGGTGAAGTGATCGTCTTCAAATATCCACGTGACATGAGTACCTTTTTCATCAAGCGAGTGGTCGGGGAGCCGGGTGACAAGATTTATTACGAAAATGGAACTCTTTATGTGAATGACAAAGCCATGGAGAAAAAAATTCCATTGTCGTCCAGTGATTATGAATGGCTTCGTGACGAAGATTTCCGAAGTGATGGTGACACCCTCGACGGCAAAGACAATTATGTACATTTCACCGAAGTTCTCGGATCGAAAGAGCACTCTGTTTTGATTCGCCGAGGTGATGTCTACGATACTTTTGGACCCGTCACGGTTCCGCCGGATCATCTGTTTGTCATGGGTGACAATCGCAATCGTTCTGCTGACAGCCGCGTGTGGAGTTTTCTGCCAAAGAAAAACATCTTAGGGCGTGCGAGCATGGTGTGGTTGTCATGCGAAGAAACATTGCCGAGACTTCCATTCTTGTGCAATCCATTAACCCTTCGGTGGAAGCGGTTCTTTCACACCGTGAATTAAATCATGAAAAAAGATCTTCGCGGAACCTGGCCCCAGGCTTTGCTCAGTTTTTTTGGGCCGGTTTTGCTGGTCATTTGCATTCGTTGGCTTTTGATTGAACCCTTTGTGATTCCATCCGGATCAATGATTCCCAGTTTGCTAATTCATGATCATATTTTCGTGAATAAATTGGCCTTTGGAATTCACACGCCTTTTAAAAATCATTTTTTATGGCAATGGAGTCATCCTCAACACGGTGATGTGGTGGTTTTTCGCTATCCCGAAAATCCTGAGGTTTTTTATGTCAAACGGGTGATTGCACTGGGCGGCGAGGAAATCGAAGTGCATCAAGGGCAGGTCACTGTCGGTGGAATGACTTACCCTCAAGTTTCCATTTCACCCGCCGATGCAGAAACCGATTTTAAATATGAGAAAGAGACCTCGGCTCGCGACTATGTGATACGCCATCGGAATAAAGAAATCTCAGAATTTCCAAAAACCAAAGTTCCCAATGGCCAATTTTTCGTGATGGGTGACAATCGCGATCAGTCCAGTGATTCACGTTTTTGGGGATTTGTCCCTGAGGAAAATTTGATCGGGAGTGCTCAGGTCATTTGGCTTTCTTGCGTTCGAACTCTCGCTTCGGCCCAATTTCTCTGCGATCCCCAGGCGATTCGCTGGCAACGGCTCTTGAAAAAGGTCGACTGATAGGTAGATAATCCAATGATGAGATCTTGGCGGGATTATCTCGAAAATATTTTGATTGCTGTTATTCTTGCCCTTTTGGTGCGAACTTTTGTTCTCAGTGGCTACCGCGTTCCCACAAGTTCCATGGCACCGACACTTCTGCCCGGCGATTTTATTTTTGCTTACCGAGTTCCATTTGGCTTCAAGTTGCCCTTATCAAACATCAAATTGGCTTTGAATCCACCTGCGCGGGGAGAGTTGGTCGTCTTCACTTACTCTGAACAGCCAAAAATCAGCTACGTGAAAAGAGTTGTCGGTCTCCCGGGAGATCGAATTGAAATTGATAGTGGTGAGCTCAGCCTCAACGGTCAGAAATTAGGGTATCGACCGGTCTCCGAAGCGGTTTCCGCATCACTTCTTCATGATTTTTCCGGCAGTGAATATTTTAAAATGATGGAAGAGAAAGCCAACGAAGGTTCTCGAAAATTGCTGTTTCAAAAGAACCAAAAATTGCACAAATTTGGTCCTTTGATTGTGCCTCCGAATGAAGTTTTTTTGCTAGGAGATAATCGAGATTCTAGCGACGACTCGCGCTACTGGGGGAGCGTTCCGATTGAGCGAGTCGAGGGGCGAGTTGTTTTGATTTGGCTTTCCCTCAATTGGCAAAAACGAATCTGGGAAAATCGAATTCCAACGATTCGCTGGGACAGAACGGGCGTCTCTCCTCATTGACAGAAATCCCAGTCTTGGTTAGCGTGTTCAGCAATGCCGACAGGTTTTTCCTCTCTCCTTGATTTTAAATCTCTGTCTCTCCCGCAAATTGAAAAAATTTTCTCTCTCGCTCATTCTCTCAATGAATCGCCTCTAAAACCACGCCTGAACGGTGAGAGTTTGGGGCTCGTTTTCATGGAAAACAGTACTCGAACTCGATTGAGTTTTGAGAGAGCCGCCCATCGAGCCGGTGTCGGAACTTTGCTCTTCGAAGTCGGGCAAAAAACCAGCATGGAAAAAGGCGAAAGCATCGAAGATTCCATTTTCAATATTGCCAGTATGAAGCCAGCCATGATGATCATTCGCTGCGGTCCATCCGTCGATCTTCAGGCTGTGGCACAGCAAATTCAGATTCCAATTCTGAACGCTGGTTGGGGAGTCAGCAGTCACCCCACTCAAGCCCTGCTCGATCTCTTCACTTTGAAAAGCAAATGGGGAAAAGTTGCTGGCAAAAAGCTTTTGATTTTAGGCGATGTCAAACACAGTCGGGTGGCCGCATCTCATCTCGAACTTTCTCAAATTTATGGATACGAATTGGGACAATGTGGGCCTCAAGATTATTTACATGAAAGTTCACAGTTCCAAAGGTTTGCAAGTTTACATAAGGGTTTGAGCTGGTGTGATGCGGTGATGGCTTTGCGCTTTCAATTCGAACGACATGTCAGTTCGCCACAAGTGTTCTCGAAGCAAGACTATGCCGCACAATTTGGCCTTTCCACTCTGTCCATGAATCATTTGGCAAAAAATGCTCCTTTGTTGCATCCAGGTCCCGTCAATTATGGAGTTGA
>JAYUCD010000273.1:0-3220 GCA_043740515.1 Bdellovibrio sp.
CCTGGGTGAAGTAGTAGTCGGTACGAAAAAACAGGTCGTTGGCGTAGGTATAGCGCAGCAGGCGGGCCGAACTGACGGGACGCAGGGTATCGGCCGGCGTGGGGGCCTCTCCAAGCTTTTAAGCAAACTTGGAAATCTCTCTCGTCAGAAGATCGATCTCGCTTGGTGCTAGCCCATGATGGTCGAAAGTTGACAGAGAAAATGTTAGACACTCCCAAAGGCGCTTCCTTTCAATTTCTGAATTCGCAAGCCAAAGGCTACGAACAGATCAAGGAGCCGGTCCTCGGCTGCTCGCAAAAAGAAATTCTTCAGAACATCACCGTGCTCGGAAAGACCGAATATCTTCTCGAATACAGAAATAATAAATTGGAAAAAATGGAAGGTGGTTCTCGCACATCCAGCACTTACTCGCCACAATTTTTTGAATGTTTGGAAAGAGCTTTCACTGAGTTCCGACCTGAGACTTCTCAGGACGTGAAAATTTCAATTCAGCTCTAATTGAATTTTAATTGGATTTATTTAAGCCTGGGGAACGAGGATCGTTGCCTGGGCCTTTGACTGTTGATCGTATATTTTTTTGATTTTCTCGGCGGAGTCAAGGCCATGACCGGGCTTTGCAATCGCAACAATCGAGCCGCCGAATCCTCCTCCAGTCAATCTTGCGCCAAAAATATTTTTGTCTTCGGTGGCAAGTTGAACCAAATAATCAATCGCTGGAATAGAGACCTGATAATCATTTTTCATCGATTGATGAGACTGAGCAAAGAGCTCGCCTAAGTAAGGAAGATTGTGCGTCCGAATGGCTTTGACAGCTTCATGTACGCGGTTGTTTTCGGTGATCACATGCCGAGCTCTTCTCTTGAGAACTTCAGGAAGTTTTTCCAGTCGAGGTAAATCTTCAAGCTGAAGTTCGCGAAGCTGTTTGATTTTCAAAAGTGAGCAGGCCTCTTCACACTCGGCTCGTCGCTGATTGTAACCGCCATCCGAGTTCTGATGAGAAAGCCCGGAATTAATCACGATCAATTCCATTTGATTCAGGGGAAGTGGGACCTGTTCGTACTGCAAAGTTTTTGTGTCAAGAAACAAAGCCTCTCCAGATTTAGCGAGAGTGCAAGCCATTTGATCCATGATTCCGACTTGTGCTCCGACGAATTCATTTTCAGCTCGTCGACCAATTTGAGCCAAATGCAAATCAGGAAGTTGCAAAGAAAAAGCAGTGCGGAGTGCTTTCAGAAAGCTCACTTCCAAAGCAGCACTTGAAGAGAGCCCACTTCCGATGGGAACTTGTGAATCGATTTGTATTTCAAAGCCTGAAAACTGAAATCCTTCCTTCAACAAAATGGAAGTAACACCTTGAATGTAATCCAGCCAAGTATGGGTCAGTTTTTCTTGCCCGAGCTGATAATTTTCCGTCGGCGGCGAAAGTTTTTTGGCTTGCAGAGAATGGGCAATTACTTTTCGATCTTCGCGAGTCCTCAGGTGAACAATTGTTTTTTGCGGGATGGCTGTTGGTAAGACCCAGCCGCCGTTGTAGTCGGTGTGCTCGCCGATCAGATTGACTCGGCCAAATGCTTCAGAGATCACTTCTTTCATTTCAATTCTCCATCCACAGGGGATGTGCTGATTATTTTTTGAAGTCTCGATCCAAGACGGTTTTTCGGCCTTCAAGTCGAGCTGCTTCGATGGCTTCATCGCAGCGGGCTCGCACAAAGTCAGACAGCACATCGACGACAGCGCCTGAGGTGTTCATTTCGGATTTGGCGCGAATGTAATCTTTCAGCTTAGAAGCAACGATCAGGATATCTTTTGGCAGTGCCGCAGCTGAGCTCGTGCGTGTTTGCAATGTCAGGCTGCCAGGGGCGATTACTTTTCGCTTTTCCGGAGCTCTTTCTTCAGGCGTTTGCTCAAGCATTTCGGAACGAGTGTGAGGAGCGATTTTTTCAATTGCCCCGGCGTCTCGGTGGCGAGCCCCCGGAAGATGCGCTTCGAAACAAGTCATCGAACAAAAGCTGTAGCCAGTCCGCAAGCCATTGCAGGTGGAAACACTGCAGATGTAATATTTTTGCCCAAAAGCGATCGGCTTTTTGCAGGTGCTACATTTTTTCCATTCTTTGGAGTCGGATGAAGAAAGCATACTTTGATTCTAGGCGGAGTTGAGCGAGAATTGCACGGCCATTTTCAAGAAAATTTTGTGGCACTTGTGACCGGTCGCGATTAGCTTGAGTTCATGGCACAGCCTGCAACTCTTCTGCGCTTTAAAATTGAATTGTCTGATATTGATCGTGGGATTTACGAATCTCTGGATTTTCGCATCGCTCAGCATCCGTCAGAGACTTCAATTTATCTTCTCACACGAATCATTGCCTATGCGCTGAATCGAGTGGAGGGCCTGGAATTCTCAAGCTTGGGACTTGCGGATCCGGACTCGCCGGCACTTCGTCTGGCAGGGGATAACGGACAAACTAAACTGTGGATTGAAATTGGCAACCCAAGCGCCAAGAAACTTCACAAGGCTTCCAAGGCCGCTCAGCTGGTCAAAGTGTATACTTACAAAGATCCTCAAGTTTTGATGCGCGATCTGAATTCGCAGCATGTTCACCGGCTGGAAGAAATTGAAATTTACGCCATTCCTTCAAGCTTTTTAGAAAAACTGGAAAAACATCTGGCGCGAGATAATAAATGGGCTTTTGTTTTGATGGAAAACTTACTGACCGTGCACACCGAAGCCGGGCCAGAGCAATGCGAGATTCAAAGACACTGATGAGGTGTTCCATTGTCGCCAAAGCGCAGATCATGGATTATACGAATGGGCAGATCCTCCGAGTCCGTGTATTCGATGATCAAATGCATCTGATCAGCATTCAGGTTTCCTGAATTTCTCGTCGAATAAGATTTAAGAATTTCTCCGGGATGAGCCGGGCCGCCATGTCCAAGGGTAAGCCAAAGAAAGCAGAATGAGGAAAAGCGCGAAAAATTTTTTCATAGGACCTCCAACTTTTCTGATCACAGTCCGAGAAAGCAGATGAGGCAATTAAATTCGAGTCGGGCTAAGCTACTTGCGATTTATGACATTTATGACTGAATAACTTTGAGACATCGTCGGGTATGTAATGATGATGGGCAGCCGATGCGGGCGCGCGGCCCGACGGCCGCAATGCCATGCCGATGCCACCGGCGGTGAGCTTGCCCGCCGCCGTGCCGGCGTGCGCGCGCCACAGCC
>JAYUCD010000274.1:0-27295 GCA_043740515.1 Bdellovibrio sp.
CTACGAACGAAACGGTGTAAACATCTTCATACCAATCACTACCATGATCCTCCTTTCCGCTCTTTTCTCCTTGGTCGCGTGGGCGGTTTCGAGGTTCAATCGGCTTTTGGTAAAGTTCCTCGGTGATAAATGGAATGAAGGGATGAAGCAAGCGCATGACTCGGTTCAAAGTTTGCGCCAGCACATTTTGCGTGGCCTCACGCTCAAGACCGGGAGCCGCGTTGATCACAGGCTTGATAAACTCAATGTACCAATCACAGAATTCATACCAAACAAAATGATAAAGAGCGCTAGAGGCTTCTGAGAAACGATTCTGCTCCATCGCCTCTTCAACAGTTTTTTCAACTTCAGCCAGTTTGTAGATCAGCCATTGATCAAAAACGCTCAGATGAGCTTTGTCGAGCTTAGCTTTCGTGCCATCGGCAGGTGCTTTGTAATTCTCGAGAGCATTGAGCGAAAAACGAGTGCCATTCCAAATTTTATTCATGAAATTGCGATAACCTTCAAGTCGTTGCTCGCTGAATTTAAAATCTTTGCCACCATGAATGTGCGCCAAGAAAGTAAATCGCAAAGCATCGGCTCCATGCTTGTCGATCATCTCCACTGGATCCACCGAATTGCCAAGCGACTTGCTCATCTTTCGACCTTGAGAATCTCGCACCAGTCCATGAATGATGATCTTACGAAACGGAACGTCTCGCATGAACTCAAGACCCATCATGATCATTCGGGCCACCCAGAAAAATATAATATCGTGACCGGTCACAAGCACGCTAGTTGGATAAAAAGTTTTCAGAGTCTCTGTTTCTTTGGGCCAACCCATGGTTGAAAAAGGCCAAAGAGCTGAACTGAACCAAGTGTCGAGCACATCTTCGTCTTGTTTGATTTTTTTACTGTGGCAGGATTCACATTCGATGGGATCGATTTCACTGACCGTCAGATGGTCGCAGTCTTGGCAAAACCAAGCAGGAATCTGGTGTCCCCACCACAATTGCCTTGAGATGCACCAATCTTCGATGATGTTCATCCAGTGCAAATAAACTTTGGTCCAACTTTCAGGTTCAAATTGGATGGTTCCACTTTCAGCGACTCGGCGAGCGGGCACCGCCAGCTGCTCCATTTTCATAAACCACTGATCAGATAAAAACGGCTCAACAACTGCTCCGGTACGGGAGCAATGACCGACATTCAAAGTGTGTGGTTCTTCTTTTTCCAGAAGATTCTGAGTTTTGAGATCTTCTAAGATTCTTTTTCTGGCTTCTTGGACCTTGAGTCCCTTGTAAGGACCCGCATTCTCATTCAGCTCAGTTTTTTTTGTCAGAATATTGATGATCTCTAAATTATGAGTCTTACCAACTTTGTAATCATTGAAGTCATGGGCCGGAGTGATTTTCACAACTCCAGATCCGAATTCACGATCGACATAGGTGTCAGCGATGATTTTTATTTTTCGGCCAAGCAGAGGCAAGATGACATTCTTGCCAATGTATTTTTGATAGCGCTCATCTTCGGGATGAACCGCGAGCGCCGAGTCTCCCAGCAAAGTTTCTGGACGAGTCGTTGCCACAATCAAACTTGCGCTTCCATCTTCCAGCGGATAGCGGATGTGCCAAAGCGATCCCTTGATCTGTTTGTGCTCCACTTCTAAATCTGAAATTGCCGATTCCAGTGGGCCCGACCAATTGACCAAACGGGTTCCGCGGTAAATGGCATTTTTTTTGTACAACGAAACAAAAACTTTACGAACCGCTTTTGAAACGCCTTCGTCCAAAGTAAAAACGGCGCGGTCCCAATCACAGCTCTCGCCCAATTTTCGCATTTGAGCGTAGATGCGATTGCCGTATTGGTGTTTCCACTCCCAAACTTTTTCGACGAATTTTTCCCGTCCCAATTGATGTCGGGTCACGCCTTCTTTTTTCAATTCCTTTTCAACCACCGCTTGAGTCGCTATGCCCGCATGGTCAGTTCCCGGCAGCCACATGACATTGAAGCCGTTCATGCGTTTCCAACGGACCAACACATCTTGCAAAGTATGATCGAGCGCATGTCCAATGTGTAAAAATCCAGTGACGTTTGGTGGCGGTAAAATCACGCTGAAAGGCGGTTTGGTTGATTGATCTTGAGCTTTGAAAAAACCTGAAGACTCCCACCATTTGTAAATACGCTCTTCCACATCCGCAGGATTGTAGCGATCGGAGAGATTCGAGTTTTCGGCCATATTCACCTCGGTGGCTTGATCTGCCCAAGCCTAACTGAAAAGCAGGGGTGCCTCAAGCTATCACATTGCATCAGGAATCGGCTCAAAAGCGAGGTGGAATTGAGCTTAAGGAGTGCTTCGTTTCTTTTTCTTCACCGACTTCAGTTCAATCTGAAATTCTGTTCGATCCATTTCATTCTGCAGATTTTTCTTTTCGTCTGCTTTTTGCTTTTGTTTGGAAGCTGGTGGCGGCTGAGCAGGATCTGAAGCGGGAGCATAAAACAAATTCTGATTCACACCGTCGTTGGTTTCTTCTTGAAACTTTTCTGCGTCATTATCGCCAGGTCGCGCTTGGGATTTCGCGGGCGAAGAGCTCCGGCTGTTAGAGTTTCCGACGAAGGAGTAACTCAGCAAAGCAAAAACATCCCAGCCCGCTGAGGTGTTTGCACCGGTGATTGAAGTGCCTCCGCCCAGCTTCAAAGCAAAGCTTCCAGCGAAGACTTTCTTAAACCAAAAATGAGTTTCGAGCAAAGCCGGGTCGGTGCTGTCAAACTTCAATGCTCCACCATTTCTCAAGGCTTGAGCTGTTCTTTGCGAGTCCGTGATATTTGATTTGTCTTTGATCGCCGTCGAATGGCCGCGAAGCTCTCCGCCGAGCGACCAGCTTGAGAAAAGATACTCGGTACCGACTCCATAAGGCAAAAGACTGGCACGATTTTCGTCTCTATAGTTGAAGCCCAAAAAAGCGAAGGGAGCAAGGTGTTTCCAGCGCACTCGTCCGACCATGCGGGCTGAAACTTCCAGCGCGCCTTCGTGATTGAGAACGTCATCTCGGCTGACATCGACTCGATCGACTGGAACTAAAACTGAAAAGTCTGGGTAAACTTGCCAGGATTGACCATTGAACAGCAAATAATCGCTGCCTAAATTGACCTGGGTAAAGCTACTGTTTCGCCGAGTATCAATTGAATTTTTACTCTCGGCATTGGCGACCTGAGCATTTGCATAAAGCCCCCAAGGACTGGTTGGCACCCAGCGCGCGCCAAAATCGAAAGCGAGAAGATTGTAGCTAAAACCTGAATTCAGACTGGCGAACTGTCCGCCACCTGGAGTGTAATTTGCGGTGGCCTGATAATAGTCTGTCTGAACAGCAAATTCCCAAAGATGCGGCTGAAAATTTCGGCCCACTTCATCAAACAGAGGCGTGGAGGCCTGGGCATGTGCAAAGAAAAGAAGAGATAATAAACAAACTGACATTCGCATGCCTTTTGATTATGCCTTGATCTAGGATTGATCTACAAGGAGAACTGCAGAATGGATGAAAAGGGAAAGATGCATCGAAAAAAATCCCAGCTAGCCATTATCTTCGTGACTGTTTTCCTTTATTTGGTTGGCTTCGGAGTCGTGATTCCAATCACTCCGATCCTTGCCAAAAATTTTGGCGCAACTGGTTTCCAAGTTGGCCTTTTGCTATCGGTTTATTCGTTGATGCAATTTTTATTTGCGCCTTTTTGGGGGCGGCTCAGTGACCGACACGGTCGCCGGCCCATTTTGCTTTTTTGTTTGCTGGGCGAGTGCCTCTCTTACATCGCCTTTGCATTTGCACGAAATTTGGAAACACTTTTTCTCGCGCGAATGTTCGCAGGCTTTTTCGGCGCCAGTATTTCTACAGCTTCTGCTTATATTTCCGACATCACTCCGAAAGAAGAGCGCTCGAAAGGTATGGCCTTGATCGGTATGGCTTTTGGTCTTGGCTTTTTGGTCGGCCCGGCTCTCGGAGGAGGTCTTGCCTACTGGGGAGCGCAAATTTCATCGACTCCGCATTTCGACACGAGCTTCACCGCGTTTTGGGTGGCAGGTTTGTGTCTGATCAATTTTCTCTTCGGTTTGAAATTTCTGACAGAGTCCCTGAGCGAAAAAGCTCCGCATCAGGAACAACGAAAACGAATCGCTCAGCTTTTTCATTTTTTACGCCAAGGAATGATCGGCCGTTTGATTGGAGTTTTCTTTCTGTCCTCGCTGGCGATGTCGATGATGGAAGCCACTCTGGTTTTATTCGTCGGCGATCGATTTCAATGGACAGTTCGCGAAGTTAGTTTTGGTTTTGCTTACATCGGTTTGATCATGGTGCTTTCTCAGGGCTTCCTGGTTCGCCGTCTCTTACCAAAAATCGGTGAAAAGAAAATGTTGTTCGCTGGTCTTTTGATGATGGCAATGGGCTTAGCGCTGATTCCATTTTCTCCTAGCATTTGGATTCTTGCCGTCTCTCAAACGTTGCTTGCCTTCGGAGCAAGCTTTACCAATCCATCAACCATGGGGAGTATTAGCTTGTTGGCTGATTCATCCGAGCAAGGGGCTGTGCTAGGAACAACTCAAGGAACGGCTTCGCTAGGAAGAATCATCGGGCCTGGAGTTGGCGGATTTCTCTACCAGCATCTGTCAATCGGGGCCCCCTTTGCTGCGGCCTCTTTCATGGCTCTAATCGGTTTCGGTGTGGTGGTCTTGAGTTTTGCGCATCTACCAAATTCAGCCCGTAAACAAGTGGGAGCTGTCTAATGCATAAAGCTTTGCCCCTGGGATTTTTTCAGTTTGATAATCTTTTGCGAAATCGAGTCCCCTTTGCTCTTCTCAGATCACCGGTGGACTTAGAATCGGCTTTCGGTCCCATGGAGAAAATTCATCTGCGAACTTATTCAATCAATCTGGATTCGCTTCAGCTTTCAAACGCGCAAGCCGCCTTGAAGGAACGAGGAACCCGGAAAGAAGATCCGATTGTTGTTTTGTGTGAGACAGGTGAAGCTTCACAAAAATTAGCAGATGAATTGGCTGCTCAGGATTTTATGAATGTTTATTTTGTTTTGGACGGGTGGAAGGGAATTCAAGAAGAGATGAGAGCGGATCGCGACTGAAAATCAGATCGCTTGCCGCCCTCTCGAAAAGTTCTAGCCAATGGCCAGAGGTGAGATCGCAGCAGTTTTTGCATTTGCTGTGTTCTGAGTCGGAGACTGCTCCATTGCAATATTCGGTAAACCAATCGCCGGCATAAAAGTTTCGCCTTGCTCGAGCAAGGAGAGATGAGATTGAGCCAAAGCTTTGAGATTGGCTTCGAACTGCATCCGCATCCGCTTCAAATCAGCGACCTCTTGGTACATTTTTTTCAGCGAATCTCTCGAATCGCGAGTGATCGTCTCAGCTTTTTGGTGAGCATCAGCAATGATCAATTTCGCTTCTCGTTCCGCATCGCCGCGCAAGCGTTCAGCCATTTGGCCGGCAGTTGCAATCGTCGACTTCAAAACATGGTCTCTCTCTTTGAAATCATTCACTTGCACTTCGCGCTCTCGCACCATTTCTCGCAGCGAATTTCGTTCATGAGTCAAAGCTTCCATTTGGTTTGCAATGTCTTGAAGAAAATTGAGAACTTCTTCTTCATCCAAACCAAACATTTTTTTGTTGAAACTTTTATGAGCAATATCAATGGGAGTGATCTTCATAAGCTTCCTCCTTGAAGCAGGTCTGATCTCAGATTTCCTGTATCTATTTAGGATAGAAGAGATTAGCTCTCTTTCGCAAGTTCTCGATTGCGGAGGGCAGCTTTTTCAAAGGAATAGCGAAGAGTTCGCTCAATTTCGAGCTCGCGCATCGACTGAAGTCCAGCGGCAGTGATGCCTTTTTTCGAAGTCACTTTCTGTTGCAGCTCCTCGAGCGGAGTGTCCCTGCTCTGCGAAGCCAGCATGGCCGCTCCGAGAAATGTTTCCACAACCATTTTGCGCGCCACCTCGGACTCGAATCCGCGCTCCTCGATCCAGTCTTGCCAGTAGGTCATCAGCTCATAGACAAAGCCTGTTCCACTGGCGCAGGCCACAGTGAAAGCTTCAAACTGATCCTCATCATCCATTTTGAAAACGGAACCAAGTGGCGAGAAAAGATCTTCAATTAAAACTTCGACTGCTTGTTCTTTTTTCGAAACCACATAACCGAAGGCTCCACGATTGATCAGGGCCGGAGTATTTGGCATCACCCGAGCGACTCGGCAGTGAGGAAGTTTTTTTTCTAAAGTCCGCAAAGTCACGCCAGCCGCAAGGCTGATCACAATTTGTCCGTCGCGAAAAGTTGCACTTAAAGGATCAATTGCTGTTGCTAAATCTTGCGGCTTCATGGCCAACACAACCACGTCCGCTTTGTCGATCAGCTCTTCATTGTTCGGGCAAGAGTGAATGTGGAAAAATTCCGAGGCTTTTTGTAATTTTCCTTCGGAGCGATTGGCGCCGTAAATCAAATTGGCGTTCAATGTTTTGCTCTCAATCAATCCTTTGATGATTGCTTGAGACATATTTCCAAGGCCAATGAATCCGACTTTGTAATGTACTTCCAAGTGAAACTCCGGCTTTTGCGATAGATTTTTCTGATCGAGGGGAACAGCTTGAATGCGAGAGATCAACGAAGTGAGCACGCTTTATTGTTCATGGGTTGCTAGATCATTGCAAGAGAGATTTTTTTCAATTGATAAACCTAAGCCGGCCTTTCGCCAAACAAAATCGAACCAAGACGAATCAAAGTCGCACCTTCCTCGGCGGCAACCCTAAAATCTGAACTGGTTCCCATAGATAGCTCAGATAAGAAAGGGAAATAGGAGGAATAAAATTTTCGCAGTTCATAAAGTTTCCTGAAAAAAATTCTTGTCTCTTCTGGATTTTCGAATAAGGGAGGCATCGTCATAAATCCGTGAATCTGTATGGATTTCAAAGCGGCAAGGGCGGGGACAAGACGGGAAAAGCTTTCCTCTGAAAATCCCCCCTTTGTATTTTCACCAGCAAGATTCAATTGAATTAAAATTTTTTGCTCCAGAGATTTTTCTTGAGCTTTGCGATTGATCACTTCGGCTAACTCCAGCGAGTCGACCGAATGAATCAGAGCAAAACTTCCAACCACCAGTTTCGCTTTGTTTTTTTGAAGCCGGCCAATAAAGTGCCACTCAATCTCAAGATCCCCAAGCGTCTTCTGTTTTTCCATGGCTTCCTGAACATAGTTTTCGGCAAATTTTCTCTGTCCTTGAGAAAATAGCGCGCGAATTTTTTCGATACTTTGAAGTTTTGAAACAGCTACGATTTTCGCAGTCGGCGGTAAAGATTTTTGCAGTGAAGTCAGGGATTGAATGGAACTCATGGCTCTTGAACTAAACTCCATTTTCCTTGGAGCAAAAGTTTCTTAGTTACTTCCATCGGAAGGCCGACCACATTGTCAAAAGCACCAATGTATTTTTCAACGAAGTTTCCTCCGAATCCTTGAATTCCATAAGCGCCTGCTTTGTCCATGGGTTCGCCCGTCTCGATGTACTCACGAATCTCTTTTTCGCTCAGTGGCCGAAATATAACTTGGGTGGTTTCGACGGCCTCGTGAAATCTCAAATTGAGACGTTGTGATTCGCTGACTGGACCTTCGACCAGAACCACTGCCGTCTTTACCAGATGAGATCGCCCCGACAATTGACTTAAATACTCAAAAGCTTGCTCTTCATCTTCCGGTTTTCCGAGTGGCTGATCATCCAAAATCACCATTGTGTCTGCAGCGAGTATCAAAAAAGGCTCTGCTTTCGAGGGCTTGTAAGCTTTGACCGAGGCTTCCGCTTTCCGCCTGGCAATTGTCAGAATTTGCTCATCCACGGTCAGGTTTTTCTCAAGGTTTTCCGATACCTTAACTGAGAAAACGTGGAAGAAGAATCCGGCTCTTTGAAGCAGCTCTTTGCGGCGCGGAGATTCGGATGCAAGAACAAGTTTAAGGTTCATGCAAATCATTCAGCCACGAAGGAAGAAAAATGGGTAGTGCAGATTTATTTTTGGTCGGGGGAGTCTTTTCAATATCTGTTGTTTTCTATTCGTTGGCGTCTTTTCTCGCCTCCAGTGGAAAAACTGAAAAAGATGTTCTGTCCTGGGCCAGTGGCAGCGGACAAGCTCCATCCAAATCGGGTTTGATCAATATGTCCAGACCATTGATGCATCAACTGACTTTAAAATTTGCAGTCAAGTACAGAAATGTTGATTACCGAAGACAAGTTCAAAGATTGCTTCTGACCGGCGGCTTATCACGCGACCTAAACGTCGATGAGTTTATCGGTTTGCAAATTCTTTGGGGATTTCTTTTGCCGGCAGTGTTTGCCTTTGCCAACTTGGTTATGGGTTTTGGCATTCCCTACTTTACATTCTTGGTCATGGTTCCGATTGGAATTTATTTGCCGAGGGCTATCTCAAAAAGTGAAAGATCACGAAGAGAAATTTCGGTCCGAGCGGATTTGCCATTTTTTGCGGACCTCCTTTCCCTGTCGACCGAAGCCGGCTTGGATTTCATTTCAGCTATACAGAGAATTGTTGATAAAGCAGAAGAAAGCGTTTTGGCGGAAGAGCTGGGCAATGTCTTGCGAGATATCAAACTTGGATCTTCACGAGCAGACGCTTTGAAGGGAATGTCCAACCGTTTGGAAATTCCTGAAATCACAAGTTTTGTTGCGGTTTTGATTGATGCGGATGCAACCGGAGCGAGTATCGCCCAGGTTCTCAAAGATCAATCTGTGCAAATTCGCCTCGAAAGATTTGTTCGCGCTGAAAAAGCTGGAGCACGGGCTTCGCAGACGATGCTCCTTCCGATGATGTTGTTTATTATGCCGGCGGTGATGTTGGTGATCTTTGGTCCAATGGTTCTTCAGTTTGTTTATGGTGGGAAATAATCATGGCTCAATTGCTGAACTCACAAAATCAGATTCTGGCTTCTCAGCTGAAAATTGCTGACAGCCACTGGAGTCGGATCAAAGGCTTGTTGGGAACTGAAAGTCTTCAGTCCCAAGAAGCTCTGTGGATTCATCGTTGCAATAGCATCCACACTTTCTTTATGAAGTATTCGATTGACTGTGTTTTTCTTGATCGGGATTTGAAAGTGAAAGCTCTCAAAGAGCAGGTCAAGCCAAGCCGAATGACTTTGCCGATTTGGGGAGCTTCTTCGGTGATTGAGATGAGGTCAGGTCAAATCCGAGATCTCGGTTTGACCTTGGGGGAGCAGCTGCATGTTCGCACTTAAGATCCTCAACGGACCTCAGGCTGGCCAGCTTCTGATACTCAAAGCGGGAAAATCTCGCTTAGGCCGCTCTCCAAATTGCGACTTTCCAATTCAAAGCAACGGAGTTTCAAAAGAGCATCTTGAAATATCAATTCTTGCAAATCAAATCACTGTGACGGATTTGAAATCAAGCAATGGAACTTATGTTAATGGAGTTCGCACTCAGACAGCTTTCCTTAAGATTGGCGACAAGATTGGTATTGATAAAATTCTCTTTGATGTGGTTTTGGCTTCGACTGTTCAACACCAATTACGAAATCCGAATTCGCCAGCAGCGCTTGTGCCATTTGTGCAAGGCGATTTGGCCGTGGTTTCCAATGAAATGACGCCTCCTCCGGGATTTTCCAATTCAAATCCGTCAGCGGCAGGTTTGCAAAATTTGATTCACTCGGCAAAGGCTTATATTGACCAAGTTTTTCTGCCAGGGATCTTTCGTTTGGTTGAGATCTTTCAGTTTCGCACAGTGGTTATCGCGTTTTCAGCACTCTTTGTGCTTTCGGTGACTTTGCTTTCTGTGATTCCGATGAATCAAATCAGCTCTGAGAGCATTCGAAATGAAAGCAAACGTCGAGCTCGAACAGTGGCGCGCGCCCTTGCCAATTCCAATGAAAAAGTCATCCGAAGTGGTGAAATGACTGGCTACAGTGCGGATCTGGTTTTGAGAGATGAAGGAATCAGCAACGTCTATATTCTCGGAAAAGACGGATCGATCATCGCACCTCCAGAAATGGCCGGGCTCGTCGCCAAAGATCTCGTTGAATTTATTCCTATGATCAAAGGTCAGGCCAAAGAAGTCACATCAGAGATCGTCGGCGGAAAAATTGCCGCCAGTTGCCCGATTTTGATTTTTGATCCCGAGCTGCAGCAAAATGTCGCCAAAGCGCATGCTATCGTCATTTATGATCCAGGCAATTTAAAATTTGACGAAGGTCGAACGATCGCTTTGTTTTTAAATATTCTACTGATTGCTTTGGTCCTGGGTGGCTTTCTTTTCTATCTTCTCTATCGATTGATCGAGTATCCCTTCGCTCGCCTAAATCAAGAATTGGATTCGGCGCTCAGAGAGAATAGAGATCACGCATCCGTCGACGTCAAGCTGCCTGTTCTTCAACAACTTTTGGTCAGTATCAACAGTCTGCTCACTCGCATTCAGCAAAGTGGCGGAGCTGTCTCTCAAACCTCTTCAGCTGAAACTCGGGATCAGGATTGGATCAACATGTTGGAGTTTTTCGGCTATCCGGCTATGTTGTTATCTCAAGACATGAGTATATTGGGAATCAATCGTCCCTTTGAAAGTCTGACTGGTGTTCGAGCCTTTGCGGTTCAAAATAAAACGCTGCAATTTCTTCCCGATCAAGCCATGCAAAAAAATATTGAAGAGCTTATGAAGCAAGCTCTAGCGAACACCGAAAATGTACACAAAGATCGTTTGGATATCAGTGGTCATGCGTTTAGTCTACAGTGCCAAGCGATCACCGTTGCAGGCGAAGCTCGCTATTTTATGTTGACGATTTCTCCGGATGAGCAAGCCGAAGGGGGAGCCGCATGACCGCAGCTCCAGCACTGACAAAAGCTTTGCGATTTACGATCAAGGTCACTCAGAGCGCAAACCCGAGCTTGGTGAACAGCCAGGCGATGAGTTTTGAAAAACCGAAAGTCACGATTGGACGGGGCCCGGAAAATGATCTCGTTTTCTCAGACGACACAAAGATGTCACGCTCGCATGTTGAAATTCAATCCCAGTCCAGTGCTTTGAAAGTCAAAAATCTCAGTCAGAAAAATTTTATTCTCATCAACGGAGAAAAGCTGGAAGAAAAAATCTTGAGCAAGCCGTTCCGACTTCAAATCGGCGACACTGTTTTGCAAATTGATTTTCAATCGGAAATCATTGAGCCAGTTTTGTTGAAAGTCGTTCCTCAAGCTCGCGTAGCGGCAAGGCCACAGCTCGGACCTCCTTCAGCCACCTCATCGCCGTCAGCTTATTCGGCTCCCGCTCAACCAGTATTTAAAAGTTCTCCACCCAAATCTGACAATCGGGTGAAATTTTATGTCATTCTTGGAGTTGTGGGATTGCTGGTCTGGTGGCTGCTCAATGATGCCGGCGGGAAAAAGAAAAATGAAGTCAATGTGCGGACGGAGGGCGATGTCAGTCGCGCCATCGAAGATTCAGCTAACGCGGTTCGTGAAATCAAAAAGAAACAAGAAAGCTCGGGACAAGATTCGATGCAATACAAGTCGGCACAAGAACAATATATCAAAGGTTTTCGAGACTATCGGTCGGGTCAATATGCGAGAGCCCTGCAAAGCTTTCAAGCTACTTTGTCTTTTTATCCCAGCCACGAATTGGCTCGCAAGTATTTGGTACAGGCACAAAGAAAATTTGATGCCTCCGTGGACTTGAATATGTCTCTTGGTCGAAAATATTATCAAAAACAAAACTATAAAATGTGTCAGGCTTCTTTTGCAAATGTGATGATTATGCTCAAAGATTCTTCAAAGCCGAAATACAAAGAAGCCAGACAGCTTTATGAAGAGTGCAACCTGCGCCTCGAAGGGAGATTCTAGTGACTCGCCTTCTCATTCTTCATCATGGTCAGAAATTCATGGAAGTGGATCTCAGCTTAAAGAGCCAATGGATCATTGGGCGAAGTGTGGATTCCGATATCGTCCTTGACAAGGACCGAGGCATCTCTCGTCAACATCTGAAACTCAGTTTAGAAAATGGCAATTGGTTGGTCGAAGTTCTATCCCGCTACGGAGAGCTCTATCAAAAAGGAAAGAAAATCCAGTTGATGCATCTAAAAAACAGGACTCAGTTCGAGGTTCCTCCTTTTGAATTCTTATTTGAAGTGGGCAATGAGCTTTCGCAATCAGAAGTTTTAGACTTATCTGAGCGGGTAAATGAGTCAGAGAATATTTTTCCAAAATCTGAAAATTCATTTTCTGATCGCACACAGGTTGGAATTTCTAGAATCGTAGCTTTTGTCAAAGCCTGCAATCATGAACATCAAGAGGTGCAAACTTTCCGGCTCGAAGGTCATGTCTGGACGGCTGGCAGAGAAACCAGTTGTGCAGTTTTCGTCGACAATCAAAAATTCAGTCGAAGACATTTTGAGATTCGATTGGAAGATCGTACCTATATGATTCGTGACTTAGGAAGTTCGAACGGAACTTCTCTCAATGGACAAAAGTTAATTCCGGACCGTTGGATGCCGATTGCTTCAGGGGATGTGATTGTCGTCGTCGATTGGCATTTGTATTTTGAATTGAGAGATGCCAACTTTGAAGGAAAATTAAAACAATTCTCCAATGAATTTTTACCGATCGTATCAGAGAATTATGAAATCTTGGCTCCGCCATCTCCCACGTCTGTGATTCAAGCTCCTGCCAAGGGAATTGGGGCTCTGACTGAGCAGTTGGCGAAACTCAGTCCGCGAAATAAATCGAATGGCAAAATGAATTGGGTTCGCTTGGCGACGTATCTCGTAATTATTGGAGGCGGCGGATCTTATATTCTTTCGGGACCTGCAACCACAGAGGACGGCAAAGATTTATCCAGTCGCCAGCCCGTGACCAGCCCGATTGCCAAGCTAAAGCCTGAGCAACAACAATATGTCAAAGACACTTACCGCTTGGCGGATCGGCTTTTCAAAGAGGGTCGATACGAAATGGCTCGGCAAGAAGTTGCCAAAATCCATGCCTTGATTCCATTTTACGAAGAATCCAAAAATTTGGAAAAACTTTCGGATGTCGCCATCCAGACGCAGATTGAGCAGCAGCATGCTGAAGTCATCGAAAAAGAAAAAGCAGAGATGGAAGAGAAAATCGAAACAGCTGTGGCCATTTGTGAGAAAAAGGTCAACCCAAAAGTTGAAATGAAATTTGTCGATGATTGCTTAGCTGATGTGATGAGTTTAGATCCTGAGCATCCATCGATTTTACGATTGAAGGCTCAGGTTGATCAAATGATTTCAGAGCGAACCGTTCGACACCAAAGAGCAGGAGAAATGGAAGCGCTGATTCGAAAACAAAAACTTATTTTCCAGACGGCCAGCAAAAAAGTAGCCGCTGGCCATCCACTCGAGGCCATTGCTGACCTCAACACAGTGATTGCCTCGAACCATCCAGATCCAAAAAATTACAAGCAAGAAGCCAAACGCCAAGTGGCTTCAATTCAAAAGAAGATGTCCGAGCAACAGGGAGTTTTGGAAAAAGAAGCGGATCTTGCTTACAAGAAAAATGACCTGAAAGGCAGCATCATCAGTTTGAAAAAGGCTTTGGAAATAAATCCTGAAAATGAAACAATCAAGGGAAGAATCAACTCGGTGATCGCCGAACTCAAAAAGCAAATGCAAAACCTTTATCAAGAGGGCATTCTCGAGGAAAGTGTTGGCGAAGTTGAAACAGCAAAAGCCAAATGGAAAAAAATCGTCGAGTCCAGTGTGCCCGAAGAAGATTATTATAAAAAAGCGCGAACCAAATTAAAAAAATATGGTATCGAGTAAGTGGCAAAACCAATGGAGCTTCAGCACCGCTCTTATTCAACCGACTTGATTCGACCGAAACCCAAAACAGCTTTCGAGAAAACTTCACAAACATGGATGATCGTCACCGCTTGGAATGATCCACAGGTTGCCGATCAGGTCATCGGTCTGATTCAGGATCAGCTCAGTACTTTGCAAGAGGCTGATGCAACCGTCTTGCGGAACTCGAGCAATGGTTTGACTGAAGAAAGTAATAAGTTGTTGGCGGCAGCCCAGATGGCTCAGCAGCGAATTTACAATCAATTCAATAGCAAAGAATTCTCAGTTGCCGTGGAGCTAGCCTTGGTGACACGAAATCGCAACCGCTTGTCTTGGGTTCAGGTCGGCGCACCCTCTTTGTTGCTTGTGACCGAAAAAGGATTGCAGCCACTTTGTCATGCTCCAGATTGGTCAAGTCAGCTTTCACAGGATGCCCCACTTGTTGGGTCTGCAATGGGACTTCACCGAGACACCCAATTTAACTGTGGAAGCTGCCAAATCCAGTCGCATGAAAAATTACTTTTGATCGCCAAAAGCTACAT
The DNA here is from genome assembly GCA_043740515.1 of Bdellovibrio sp. GTDB lineage: Bacteria > Bdellovibrionota > Bdellovibrionia > Bdellovibrionales > Bdellovibrionaceae > 21-14-0-10-47-8. Next base: position 14,367 of record JAYUCD010000274.1, read on the forward strand.
TCCCCCGAGTCTTTATCAAATGATCAAAATTCAATTGGAAACGGTGGCGCAGGCTCTCGCCGAAGAAAATTCTCGGCAACCATTTTGGCTGGGTATGATCGAATTTTAATTTTTTGGTTCTGATTTGGGGTCCGTTTTAGCGTCCGAATTCAAGTCTGCCTTCGCCTCATTTTTTTCTGAAGGCTCCTCTTTTTGTTGCGCCAGCAATTTGAGCGAACTGAGTCGATACTTTTGATATTCAGGAAGGGCGAAAACCAGTTCGACAGTTGGCATTTTAGTTCTCAGATCTGAAGATAAGTCCCAAATTCCTTGGGAGATCCAAAAATTTTCCAGTATTCTTTGATCAAAGCGAGCCTGGGCATACTGGCGGATAAATTTTTTGCGGCTCAATTCTTTTGAATTGTCTGATCCACTTTTTTCGGCTCGGACCCAATCAAATAAACTGAGGGTCAAGCTGTCTCCACAGGTTCTCGTATCACTGATTGAGAGCATTCCAAGATAGGCGGCTTGAAGGCAGCGTTCGTCAAATTTGAAAGATAATTTGGGGTTCAAAATTTTAGTTTCTAAATTCAAAGTCGCAAGCTTTTCCAGATCGCCCATTAGCATGCCTTGGGCCCAGCCTTGAAGCTCGGTCCAATTCTGCTGATCTAATAATTGCAAACTGTAACTTTGAGTGATTTCGCGGTCATTCTTGAGGCGATGAGCAAGGCGTTCCAGAGCAAATTGATGATCTTCTTTTTTGAGCGTTAGCAGAATTTCTTGCATCCAATAATCACTTAAGCCTTTCCATTTGAGAAAAGTTTCTCTTGGCATTTTTAAACTCTGAGAAATTTTATTCTGTTTGGCTATTTGAAAAACTTTATCCCACTGCAGGCGGAGACTGGGATCCGAGCTTCGCAAAGGAGAGTTTTCCAATTTATCAATGAGAGAATTATAAGCAACTGGGGGGTCGTCGAGTAAATAAAGAAACTGACCCCACCTAAATGCCGAACGAATCTGAGAAATTTCGGCCCATCCACTCTCGATCAAAAGGGGGCGATCCCACTTCGGCTCTCCAACCGAATTGCCACTTGGATTTTTCAAAATATCTTGCAGCCCAAAAACCGGAAGCGAAGTCAGTGAGCTTAGAGCTTCGCCTCCATAAATCTCCATCAATGTAGCGCCCACGTCGGCCAGATTGACATTTTGATCAAAGCCCCAGTTCATTCCTTGATCTCGTGGTTTCTGAGCCGGCTTGATGAGCAGACTGACTTGAGTTCGCTCGCTAAAAAGATCTGTAGCTGCGAGCTCTCCCTCATTCGAGCTTTGCGGCCCATTCAGTCCGACCAGAATGATCATGGTTGAATCCCAAGCTTTATTTTTTTTCAAAGTCTCAATCAGAGAGAATAAGCTCTCATCAATTTCTTCAAGCTGGCTTTCAAAATTCAATTCCCTGACTTGGCCCAAAGAATTCACAGTTGGAGAGAAAGAAAAATTCAAATCTGGTAAATAAAAAATACTGAGAAAAGGTTGCCGACCGATTTCTTTCAGCCAATTTTCAAAAATCTTTTCCGTCCTGCGAAAGGGTCGAAATAAAAGTGTCGAAGTGGGAACAAAATTGTCGTCAAAAGTTTCAAAACCCTGTTGCAAATTGAGTTTTCGTAAAATTGGCGCACCTCCAGAAAAGAAAGAAGTCGCCACTCCTTTTTTCTGCGCCACTTCCGCAACACTCAAAATGCGACTTGAGAGGAAATTACGATTGTCACGTAGTCCATGCTGCAAAGGATATTGGCCAGTCAGAAGCGAGGCGGTCGCTGGCCCCGCCAGTGGCGAAGTCGTAAAGGCATGGGTAAAGCGTACGGACTCTTGGCACATTTGAGCAAAACCCGAGCGAGGGCTGCGCGAATTCGAATCCATGCCAGTCGCATGAGTGTCTTGATTGCAGTTGATCTGATTGACTCCCAAATTGTCGACAGCAAGAACAATGACAGAGGGCGCCGATTTTTGAGTGAGGTGACAACCGCTCAACAAAGCAGCGAAAAGTCCAGCAAGAAGCGTGATGTGCAATGCTGTTGTTGGAGGAATTTTTTTTTGTCTCATTTGTTTCAATCGCTTCGCCCTTGACCCTAGCAAATTTAACCAGAGATAATCTTCCCAGGAAAGCTCTCTTTGTCTGAATTGAAGGAAATAATATGTTAACAGAACGAATTTTCTCTGTGGCTCAAATTGCTGATCAAGTGGTGCTCTGGATTCTGGTCTTACTGAGCGTCGTCAGTTTGGGTATGATTTTGGAAAGATTTTTTTATCTGCGCGGTATCAATAAATCCAGCCAGGAAGTTCGAATCAAAGTGAAAGCCGCTTTGCAGACGCACACCATTGAAGACGTCGAATCAATGTCAAAAGATCCTGATACAATTGAAGGTCGAGCCTTGGCTTATGCGATGAAGCACATCAAAGAAAGTGGCAGCAAGGGTCTGGAAGAAGCTTTCAATTCTTATTCTTTGATCGAACGTCCCGACCTGGAGCGATTTTTAAATTTCCTGGCCACGGTCGGTTCAAATGCTCCTTACATCGGTCTCTTAGGAACAGTTCTAGGAATTATGAAAGCCTTCAATGATTTGGCAAGCAGTGCCGAAGCCGGCCAGCAAACAGTGATGGCTGGAATTTCTCTCGCGCTCGTGGCCACGGCCGCCGGTCTTTTTGTGGCGATTCCCGCAGTTATTTTTTACAATTATTTTCAACGCCAGGTTCGTTCGACTTTGCAAAGTTTAGATGCGGTCAAAGAACTGTGCTTAGCCTATGCAAAGAAAAAAGGTCTCTAGTTTATGGCGATGCAAACTGGCCCCAATGAAGACGACTCAATTTCCGGAATCAATGTGGTTCCCTTGGTCGATATTATTCTTGTGGTTTTGATTATTTTTATGGTCACGGCCCCGATGATCATGAAGCCTGCAATCAACGTGAATTTACCCAAGGCGGCCAGTGCCGACAAGAGCACCCCCAGTCAGCTCAGTATTTCGATAGGGCAAAATGGTGTCTTAAATCTCAATGGAGTCGCTTCTAATGAAGCGGCGATTCAGACGAAAGCCCAACAAGAGGTCGAGAAAAACCCCGACATTCAAGCAGTGATCGCAGCCGACAAAGAGGTCCCGCATGGGACTGTGGTCCATATGATTGATGTGGTCAAAACGGTCGGTGTCAAAAAATTCGCGATCAGTATTGAGAAATCGAAATAAACAGGATTCTGTATTCAATTCGACTTTAGTCCCGTCAAATTTCTGCCGATCCGATGGCTATGCGCGATCAGAAATTTCTCGGAGTTACATTCTGCTTGATAATGCTATTGGGAGGTCCAGCGGTCCTTTCGGTGATGCAAGAGCCCCTGGATGCAGTTTCGCCAGTTGCCGCTATTTCCAGAATTCCAGCGAGCATCAGTTCCCAGTCTCGAAACCGAATCACCTCGAAATCGGTTGTGCTGGATGTTTCCTGCACCCATTTACAAGCTCTGACAGAGGTAGACGGATCCTTGCTAAGGCTTCGCGGCAGTGGCTGTATGAAAGAAAATTCTCAAGAAATGAAAATCATCAACGAGACCAACGGATTCACAGCTGCGATCATCCCTTTGAAAGAAAGAAAATTCACAACTGATTTTATCGAGCTCAAAGAAGGTCTCAATCAACTGAAAATCAGCCTAAAAGACGACAAGGGACAAACAGTCATCCAAACTTTTTCAGTTCGTCGCTTGCCTGCCTCAAACCTGTAAATTTAAATAAATACTTAGTAAGAGTGACCAAACCCAACCAAATATTTGGTCTCTCGCACGGAAGTTCCTCCGCCCTTGAAAGCAGTGCTTGCGCCCAAAGTTGTAAGGATATGCCAATGAGTGATACTCCGGCTGAGATCGAATCCCAAAATTCCATCGGTCACTGCGACTTGAGAATTCAGGCGCAGCTGACGATTGAGATCCTTTCCTAACCAAATTCTTGTTTCTCTCGGCGCCGTTGGCAAAAAAGAATGAGGATCCATTTCAATTGCTAATTTGGAATCGCACCAAGGGTTGTCAGCGATCAAATCCAAATTGTTTCCGGCAAAATTGTATTGAATATTCAATCGAACTTGTTTGGAGACTTCAACTTTGATGTTTTGGACTCGCTGCTTGACCTCCATTAGGGGGCGCATCTGCGGTTCGGTTTTTAAATAATTATCGACATGGTATTCGGTCAATCGTTTGATCATGTACTCGGCAAATTCTTTTCGTTTTCGATTTTCTGCTTCGACACCAATGGCTTGTTGAAAATTTTGATCGAACTGGCTGAAATTTCCAGAGTGATAGACGATGCTTTCGCTATCGACGCCGCCAAATTTTTCAAGATAGCGCTCTTTGAATTCCTTGCTCAGTGGACTGAAAATCATGTCCTGAAGCGAGCGAGATTTTGGGTTGGAAGCGAAAAGGTAAACCTCATAGAAGCGCTCAGCTTTTTCCGCCGCCACATTGCTCACGTAGCCCGGTGAAGCGGTCTCAAGACTGCCAAATGCTTGGGTAAATCCCAAACTCAGCAGCAGAAATAAAAAAAACTGGATGGTCTTCATACCCTTCGGTTGTGCAAAACCGGATCCCAGAGGCGCGCCTCAAGTCATTGAATTTGTTGGTTTTTAAAAGGCTTCGCAGGACGAGCAAATGACTTCTCAGCGACGCCTGTCAAAGTTTCAAGCGCGCCGCCGCGTATTATGGAATTGCTTTGTGCTTACGGTAACTTAGAATATCTCTTCAGTTGTGTTGTCAGAACAAATTTCGTCCTCTACTTTGCGGAGCTATTGATGACTGAGCAGTTGATTGAGCAAGCACCGGGAGTCTCTGAATTGAAACAAAAGTCGGATGTTCATTGGGCCCGTAAAATTTGGCACATGGGAGGAGTCTCCCTGATTGCTGGCTGCTATTCTCAATTGCCCCACTCGATCTCAATTTTGCTTTTAGCCTTGGTGTGGTTGCTCTTTGTGCCGGCCGATTGTTTGCGCTTGAAACGTCCGGCGCTAAATGAATTCGTCCAACATCTTTTCGGTCCGATCATGCGGCAAAATGAAATGCACAAAATTGCGGGCACCTCTTATTTATTGACCGGAATTTTCTTAGTCGCTCTGATTTTTCCAATGAACATCGCCATTCTGACCATGTTGTTCCTCGCTTTCGCGGATCCTATCGCAAGTTATGCCGGAATTCGTTTTGGCAAAGATAAAATCTTCGGTGACAAGTCCCTTCAAGGAAGCATGGCCGCTTTTTTTGTTTGCTCAATTTTGACATTCAGCTTTCTGACTTACCACTGGATCCTGATGGATCGATTGGTGATTGTCAGTTTATTGGGAGGTCTGATCGGTTCTCTGGCCGAGCTGATCCCTGTATTTCGCCTGGATGACAATCTCACACTGCCACTGATCAGCGGCGGAGCCCTGACACTTTTATTTGGAATTTTTGGAGCCTTCTCGGCCTACACATGAGTGTGTTTTTGCGCGAGTCGAAGAATGATCAGAATAAATCTTAAAAAGAGGAATTAAAAACTTGAACATGAATATCAAAGATCAAATTGTCAGCTCACCTCTGCTCGATCAGCCACGAAAAAAATTGGCCATGCATATTTATGTTTTGCCAAACCTTATGACCACCGGAAATTTATTTTTTGGTTTTTTTGCGATCATTCAATCCATGCAAGGCGAGTTTCTCAAGGCGGCCTACGCCATTGTGGTAGCCTCCGTTTTTGATTTGCTCGATGGCCGTCTGGCTCGATTGACCCGATCCACTTCCAAGTTCGGCGCCGAGTATGATTCGCTCTGTGATTTGGTAAGCTTCGGTTTGGCTCCGTCGATTTTGCTTTTCTCCTGGGCTTTACAGCCTTTCGGTCGCTTAGGATGGATTGCTTGTTTTATTTATGCTGCTTGTGGAGCCCTGAGATTGGCTCGCTTCAATGTGCAAGCAACAGTGATCGAAAAAGCTTACTTCCAAGGCTTGCCGATTCCGATGGCAGCGGGAATCGTTGCTTCTTCGGTTTTGGCTTTTCAAGATCTTTCGATGGAAGCCAGTGGAAATATTTGGCTACTGGCGATGACCTTTCTATTGGCTTTCGTGATGGTCAGCACTTTTCGCTACCGCAGTTTCAAAGATTTGGATTTGAAAGAGCGTTTGCCTTTTCGCTATTTGATTTTTGGAGTGATCATTCTCTCTGTCGTGGCTTACCGGCCTGAAGTGAATTTGTTCATTCTCTTTTTGATTTATGCTGTGCTTGGTGCAGTTTTTGGAGTGCTTAATTTTGGAAAAAATAAGCGTATCCGGGCCAACGTCTACATTCCAGACAAAGTTGCAAATGATCCTGATCTAGTTGAAGAAGACGAGGAAGAAAACTCAAATGACGACCACATCCACTAAGCTCATGCGACCTCTCAAAATCGGCGTCGTCGGTGCCACCGGAATGGTGGGCAAAAGTTTTATTGAAATTTTGACTGAAAGAAAGTTTCCTGTTGCTCATCTTGCCCCGTTTGCAAGTGATGCCTCTGTTGGAAAAACGATTTCACTGCAAAGTAAACAGTATCCAATTCAGTCCCTAAAACAAGGCTGCTTTGATGGCTTGGATTTGGTTTTTTTCTCTTCAGGCGATGACATCAGTCGCGAGTGGGCGGCTCAAGCGGTCAAGGCAGGAGCTTGGGCTGTCGACAACTCGGCGGCCTTCCGAGCCGATGCGCGATTTCACCTTGTCGTTCCGGAGGTCAACGGAGATCTCTTGGAAGAATCAAAAACTCCTTCGATCATCGCCAATCCGAATTGCTCGACCATTCAATTGGTAGTTGCACTCAAACCATTGCTCGAAAATTTCGGACTGGAAAAAGTTCAAGTCGCGTCCTACCAGGCGGTTAGTGGTGCCGGTCAACAAGCTCATGACGATTTGATGGCTCGTTCGCGCACCGATGACTGCTGCGTTCCCGAAATCGGCTCTTTCGACGCTATCGGTTTTACCAGTGAAGAAAATAAAATCATGACGGAGACGAAAAAAATTCTCCGTGCTTCCAGTCTCAAAGTTTCAGCTTTCACCGTTCGCGTTCCCGTCCTGAATGCGCATGCCGAAGCTGTCTGGGTCACTCTTGCAAAGGAAGTCAGCCGTGAGCAAGTCCTCTCCAGCCTCGAGAAAATGCCAGGCCTCAAACTTCAAACTGAATTGAAGGACTATGTGACTCAGCGAGAATCTTCTGGGACCGATCCCGTGTATGTCGGCCGAGTTCATCAAGATCAAACTGACTCGAAGACCTGGATCATGTGGGTCGTCGCTGACAACATTCGCAAAGGCGCAGCCCTGAACGGAATTCAAATCGCTGAGCGATTATTTCAAGCGAAGTAAATGGAAGAAATAATCTGGGATCATTGTTTGTTGGATAGATTATTTGGAGAAATAGTTATTCTGTCGAAGAGGATTCATGACCTAATTGTGAGCTCAGCCAATTCTCAACCCAGTCGATCGTGAACTCATCCTTCGGAAGATCCGTCGACCCATCTGTTTTCATGATTTCACCGAATTCCCGACTGCTCTCTGTAACGATTCAAATTGTGAGCCGCACAAAGCAGCCGCAAATTAGCCAGCACACTCGTGCCTCCAGCCCAGACGGGTTGGATGTGATCTACATGCAAATTCCATTTCGATCCACATTTGCGATTGGATCGGGGATCCTGATGCTGGCAATCCCGATCTCTCACAAAGATAGCTCGCCTGATAGGCGATGAGATCCTCTCAGGTATTGGAGCCGGCGCGTGAGAATTCCCGGCCTGCTTTTCCATCTGTTGCTTGGCCGCAGGCTTAGTTTTTTGCGCAGGCTTCGGTTTCTGCACTGGCTTAGTTTCTTGCTCCGTCTTGGTCTTAGATTTTGGCTTGGTTTTAGTCTTAGTTTTCTGTTTGATCACCTGATCTGAGATGTACTCAAGCATCTGATCCCAACTGCCATGTGGCAGTGAATTGGATAAAAGTTCTCGCGCTGTTTTCAGCTTTTCCCACTGCTCTTTGGAAAGTGTGATCTCAAGCCTCACCGATTCATCACTCTGCACGTGAGTTTTCGCCGCAGTCTTGATTTGAATCTCTAAAGATTGGGCAATTAAGCTTTGAGTTTGATCGAGTGATTTCCCTTGCATGGCATTCACTAAGCCTTGCTTTTCAACACTTGAGATCTTCACTCCGGTTTGCTTTGTCTTTTCACGCAAGCTCTTTTGCAAAACAGAGACTTGAGCTAGGTTCAACAATCCTGACTCAAGCTTCTCATTGAGATCCGGCACATCTTGCATCAATCTCGCTGCATCGATTCTTCTCTGAGCACTACCAAAGCTGTAGCCAAGCTCTTTAGTTAAGTACTCAAACAAGCTTGGGTAGGCCAGTTTCAGATAAAGCTTTCGACTGTCAACTTCGGCAATTAACTGCAAGATTTCAGAGAGCAGTACTCGCTCTGATTTCACCAAAGATTTTAGATTCTGATTGAGCGTTTCGTTTGTCAGTGTTTTTAAGTTCATCTGATTCTCCGTTTCTAAGGTGGAATAGCATTTTTATTTGCCCACTGTTTTCATAGATCATTTATAACACGAGCTTTTTTAAAAGCGATTTTTCGGAATTTCCCTCAGGCGACGAGACGCGAGAACTCTACCTACAACCACTTGCAATCTTCTGAGAAAGCTCATGATTACAAGCGAATCTTGAGTTTGGCCCCAGGATGGACGTGAAAAATAATTTTGCGCCAAGGTCAAATGAAAGATCGCAATTCTCCGTCAAGCTAAAAATTCAGAAAATTTCGATTGCAGCGAATTAGAAAAATTGCGATTGCCCTCAACCTGGAAACCCCAAACCCCAAACCCCAAACCCCAAACCCCAAACCCCAAATCGTGTGACCCTCTTTCCAAAACAAAAATCCCCCAGTCGTAAAACACTTAAAGAGCGAAATCTCCGTCTAACTTTCATACAGTTCTGAAGAGATTTCAGCAGCTCAGCGAATGGTGGAATTTTCTCTAGACGCTATGATATGACCCTCATTGCCTTCCATGAAGGCAGGGGTGTGAGTTGAAAAATTGGGTTAGAATTTTATTTTTTGGGATGCATGTGTTCGCTTTCTCGGTTTCACATGCCGCAAGTTTCGGGAATAATTCGGATTCAGAGATGGAGAAATCTGTTGAAGCGAAAGCTGAAACTAAATCGGCGAGTGAAGCTGAAACCAAAACAAAAATCAAAAATCTAAACGAGTGCAAAGATTTATTGCCGCAAATGGAGAGAGAGCTTTCCGAAACAGAAAGCCAATTTAAAAATGCAGGTCAATCTCAGCAGATGGCTGTAGAAGTTTATTTGGGAAGCTTTAATCAAATGACAGAAAAGCTTTTTCAAGTGGTATCGGACAAACAGCGGGAAACGGCCAAGCTTTCTGAAAGCCGTAATCAACTGAGGAATTCGCTTTCGCAATTCAATCAACAAAAAACAACTGAAACCTCGAAGGCCATTCAAGATAGTTATTTGGATTTAACGGTGAGGCTCTATTCATCCCTGATGGACTCGCAGAAAATTCTGGAATCCTTGAAACTTCAATTGTCGGGTGTCGAGGGCAGTCGTGGCTCGATGGAAGAGCTTCGACATCAATTGGAATCGACAGATCAAAAGCGATTGGCTCTTGAAGAAAAATTGATCAATCTGAAGATTCGTTGCCAGCCTTTGCTCAAATACTGATTAGGAACCGCGTCCGTTCCCGTTCCCATTTCCGCGTCCGTTCCCATTTCCGTTTCCTCCAGGACCGCAGGCATCTAACTCCAAATGATAAATATTCGCCGCCGGGCCCGCCGTGATATCGGATGAGTCGAGCGAAAGCAAAGCCGCCTCGGTGGTTTGATTTTGCATTGAAAATCGAGTTTCAAGGACGATGGTGAATTCCATACCACCGCAGTTACCCCATCTCGATTCCGGAGTTGCTGCTGAAAGAAAAAAAGAATCGTTCACAGGCCCTTGAAAATTTTGGCGAAGACTTTCGGTCTTGGAGGAATTTCTCCAATCCGTGAAGCGAATCAAGGTTTCGAAAGTTCCTCGGGCCTGAGCCGGCAAAGAAGTGAAACCTCGAAGATCTGCTTTTGCCATGTGAACTTTGTAATGTTTCGGGGCTCGCATCCGAACTGAAACTTGGCAATTTCTTTCGCTATTGCCTGTTCCCTCGACTGTAAATTGAGAGTAGAGCAGGCTCAGTGCGCGTCCATCTGGCGAAAGCGATACGCCGACGGAGCCAGCAGGACATCCTGAGCCGGCCATCGTGATCTGCTCCAGGGAAAGGCTTTGCGCATGGGCGAATTGTGTTTGGCAAATCGAAAAAAAGCCGAAAACGAATAAAATTTTGAGCATATGGATTCCTTTTGATCCAGTTCTTGAATGACTGGCCGCAGATGTTCATCTATGGACTTCTCTATGGAAGATTGATGCCAAGGAAAAGGTGTCACCTTGGCTCTGATTTTAGCTCAACTCAAGTAGTGGTCAGCTCTTGTAAATTGGCTAGTTTCGATTTCACCACATTCAATGATTTTTGCCAGAATTGTGGTTGTCGAATATCCTCGCCCAAATGTTTCTGTACGAGATCTTCTGCCGTCATGCGGCCTGTGTCCATGAGGATGGCTTGATACTTGGGCCAAAAATCCGCTCCCAATTCTTTTCTTCGAGCATAAACACTGAGCGCGAAAAGATACCCGAAAGCATAAGGAAAATTGTAAAAACTTGCTCCCGACATCGAGAAATGTAACTTCGAAGCCCAAAACATTTTATCGTTTTCGCTCAGATGGTTTCCGTACCACTTTGTCCAAGCCTGATCCATGAGCAGAGATAATTCTTTGGGACTGACAACTTTTTCTTTGCGAAGTTCGTAAAAGTTTTTTTCAAACTCAAAGCGCGCTGGAATATTCAGCAAGAGCGCAATCGCTCCCTCAGCTTCTCCCCAAACGAATTCCAACTTTTCTTCTTTGGTTTTGCAATTGGCAATCAACTCGTCTGCTAAAACAGTCTCAGCAAAAATGCTGGCTGTCTCTGCCAAGGTCGATGGGTATTCAGTTTCATCGATTGGCAAATCTTTGAGAACCCACGAATGATAGGCATGGCCTAGCTCATGAGCCAAAGTTGATATATCATAATTGGATCCCAAAAAAGTTTGGAATACACGTGGAGTCCTAGACTTTGGAAATCCCATGCAGTAAGCGCCGTTGCCTTTGTTGGGAAGGACGCGTGCTTCGATCCATTTTTTTTCTGCCATCATTTCAACAAATTGGCCGAAGCTTGGATGAGCTCCGCTAAAAGCTTTCGTGATCATCTGCAAAGCTTGTGAGAACTCTATTTTCGCTTCTGTTTTTGCAATCGGTGCAGGTGCCATCAAATCCCACGGATCCAATTTGCTCTTTTTCAAAAGTTTAGCCATCACAGGCAACGATTTTTGCAAATCCAAACGATTGTTTTCAATCGCCGTCATCATGGCGTCCAAAGTTTCTTTCTGAATTCGATTTTCATGCAAAGGTGAAGTCAAATAATTCACCGCTTCGGTGTGAGATTTTTTCTTATAAATCTCGAGTCTCCATCCAGCCAGTCCATTCAAGATGGAAGCGGCGGCCTCTTCATGAGTTTTCCATGCCTGCTGGATTCCTTGCCAAGCAGTCTTTCTCTCAAGCGCATTCGAACTTCGAGTCATGCCCGATGCTTGAGCGATGCCGATCTCCTCCGTTTTCCCATTCATTTCCAAACGCACCCGAACGGTTCCACTGAGAGTCGAATACAAATTTGACCAGGCTTCAAATCCACTGGTCGAAAGTGCTGTCAGCAAAATTTCTTCTTTTTCACTGAGCATTTTATTTTTCCAAAGCCGAGACTGTTCCCACTCAAAAAGCGCTGGCTTTAAATCTGCGGCCTGAAAGATCGAATCAATCCATGCCTGATCGCAAGTGATCAAAAATAATTGAACCGGCTTAAAAGTCTGAGCAAAGTCCGAGATCACAGACTCGAGCTGAGAGCTTTTGGTTTTCGACTCCTCCAGTGTGGCGTCGATCGAAAGCGTGGCCGAGACATAGGCGCTCAAATTGTACCAAGTCACTTTTACCTTGGTCATCAGACGCAGCATCGACTGCAACTGCTCAACAGTCTTCGGATTCAATACAGCCGACTGCAAAAGCGGCTTCAATTTTTCAGATGAAGCTTTCAATTCCAGCAAATAACTTTTCAAAAGTTTTTCATCTTCAAGAAATTCAGCCGAAGTAATTGATGGATATTCGGACTCGATATTCCAGGCTGGTAAATTCATGACAACACCTTCTCGATATCTTTGTTGAGTTCTTCCGGTTTGACAGTGGGGGCATATCTTTCGATCACCTTGCCATCTTTCCCAACCAAAAATTTAGTGAAATTCCATTTGATCGCTTCGGTTCCCAAAATTCCGGGACAAGACTCTTTGAGAAATTGATAAACTGGCGCCGCAGCCTTTCCGTTGACGTCAATTTTCGCCATCACTGGAAAGCTGACACCATAACTCATTTTACAAAAATCTTGGATGTCCTCATTGTTCCCTGGCTCCTGCGCGCCAAACTGATTGCAAGGAAAGGCCAAAATCGCCAAGCCTCTCTCGTGATACTGTTTGTAAAGTTTCTCCAGCCCTTCATACTGCGGAGTGAATCCACATTTGCTAGCTACATTCACCACCAACATGGCTTTCCCCTTGAATTGATCGAGCGCCGTTTCCTGGCCCTGGACATTTTTGACTTTGAATTCATGCAATGAAGTCGACATGGAAAGCTCCTTTAAAAGCAGTTGGTGAAAGGACTCTAGACAGCTGTTGGCCAGATGAAAAGCTTTTGGGCAGCGGGTTGTCTCATTTTGAGATTCTCACTCTGATATCTTCATCAAAAACCCAGTTTCGCCGATACTAAGAAAGGTGGG
>JAYUCD010000275.1:0-4806 GCA_043740515.1 Bdellovibrio sp.
GCATTCCCAACGCCTTTCCACCTTTGGCAAAATCCGATTTCCTGAATCAAAATAAAGTTCGTGCTATCAAAACAGTGACTGGCGGACTGCAAGGCAAGGTCACTGTTAATGGACAATCCTACGACGGAGTGATGCCAGCATGGAATTTGTCAGACAGTGAAATTGCAAACGTCCTCACCTATATTTACAGCGCTTGGGGGAACTCAGGGAGGGATGTGTCGGTCGCGGAAGTAAAATTAAACCGTGTCAAAGACAAAAAGTCTCCACAATCTGAATGATCCTTTTTTGCTTTGGATTTTTTTCGCTGCCATTTGCCTTCGCTTTTGCGCAGCCGAATTTAGCTGATTTACAAGTTGAAATTCCCGGTGGTTCTTTTGTGCCTTTCGATTTGGCAGCTAAAAGTGCGAAGCAGCCGAAAGTATTAACCAGTCGATCGGCCGCAGTTGCTTCTTTTTCTATCGACAAACTTCCAGTGACAAACAAAGATTTTCTAGCTTTTGTGAAGGTAAACCCTGAGTGGCGGAGGTCGCAGATTAAAAAAATAATTGCAGATTCCCACTACCTTCAAGATTGGTCTTCTGACCTCAGCCTTCGGTATGTGGATGCAGCAAGTCCGGTCACGAGAGTTTCCTGGTTTGCGGCAACAGCCTATTGCGAATCATTGAACAAGACACTGCCGACCACCGAGCAATGGGAGTACGCACTGTACAACCACGGAAGGCAGCTGAAACAAACCAATGAAAAAATTCTCGCCTGGTATGGAAAGCCAAATCAAAAATTAATTCCACATGCAGGTTCCGTATCGAAGAATGATTTTGGCGTTCACGATCTCGGAACATCGATTTGGGAATGGACTGAGGACTTTAATAGTTTTTTAAGTGCGACCGATATGCGAAGTGATGGGAAGGATTCGAATCTCTTCTGTGGCAGCGGAAGCCAAATGGGAAATCCAAATGATTACGCAGCCTTTATGCGCTATTCCTTTCGAGCCAGCCTCCAAGCCAATTACACAACTGCTAATCTCGGATTTCGATGCGCCCGAAAAAACGAATTGGAGTCTGCCAAATGAAATCCTTATTTGTTGCGCTCGTTCTTTTTATCTCTGTATTTGCAAAATTAGGAATCGCTCACGAAGCTCATCATCAAAAAGAGAGAAAGTGGAAAAGGCTTCCAGCGAATCCATTTTTAACTTGAATGAGAAGTGGACAACCCAAGATGAAAAGGTGATTTTACTGTCTGAACTCAAGGGTCATTCTTCGATTGTGGCAATGACCTACACAAGCTGTGAACATTCATGCCCTCTGATCATTGAGGACATGAAGAGAATCGAAAAATCTTTGGCGCCTAAATTAAAGGATTCGACGCAGTTTTATCTTTTCTCCTTGGATGTGGAGCGAGATCTTCCGCAAAAGTTGAAAGCTTATTCGCTCAAACGAAAATTGGATCCGACACATTGGACTTTGCTTCACGGGGATTCACGCCGGGTTCGAGAACTGGCAGCCGCTTTGGGAGTTCGTTTTAAAAAAGAACCCGGTGGTGATTTTGATCACTCAAACATCATCACCCTGCTTAATTCCGAAGGAACCATTGAGTTTCAACAGATTGGACTGAATCAAGATCCAAGGGAGCTTCTTGAGAAAGCCGCTCGGTCCCTTCATTGACCGATTCAAGCGAAGAAAGGAGATTTTATCAACCAGTCTCTCTTTTTTAAAATCCTGGGTATCGGTCAGCCTGCCATCCTCATGTTGCATGGAATGTTGGGTTCACACCGCTATTGGGACGGCGTCGTCCCCAGCTTAAGTAAACGACATCAGCTTGTTTTGCTTGATCTGCTCGGTTTTGGAGAATCTCCGAAACCAGACATTGAATATTTAGTTCAGCAGCACTTGCTTCAAATCGAGAATGTCATCAAGCGATCGAGCGCCGACGAAGAGCGATTGGTCTTCGTCGGCCACTCCATGGGAGCCTTTCTGGCTCTGAATTATGCGATTTTGCATCCGGAGCAGGTTAGCAAACTGATATTGATCAATGCGCCCATGAAAACCGATGAGGCTTCACTGATTAAAGCAATTGCCGAAAGCTCCTCGCAGTTGATGGTCACGATGACATTCAGTAAGACTTGGGGAAAGCTTGTCTGTAAGATCCACGAATTCATTCCATTTATCACATATCCGCTCATCAGACTGTTTGAGCCTTCTCTGCCACCGGCAGTTGCCAAAGCAGCCGGACAGCACACCTACGAATCCTATTCTCGAACTTTTGAAAATATATTACTCAAGCAAGATTTTTATTCTTTGCTCGCGAAGGTCCCAGACATTCCAGTTTTGATCATTGCGAGCAGTCGGGACGAATACACAAACGACAGAGCTCTCGAATCTCTACCTCAGCGTAGCAATTTAAAGTTAGTTTTGGTCCAAGGAAATCACAACGTTTTGTTAAAAGATCCAGATCTAATTTCTGAGGAGATTTTGAAGTTTATCGAATAGAACTATCAAAGCACCTAGTTTCCGTGAAATAATTAGATTGATTTTTGCGCCGATCTGAAGCACAGTGGCGGCATCTCTTCATCTTTTTAATTATTTTCCCAATCTAAAAACCACCCAGGATCCAATCATCATTCCATCAATGAGCCTCGACCATAAAGGTCAGGCTGAACCAAAATCCACAGATGCTTCCTATCCACTGAGCCAATTCGAAAGAGAAATCCTAAAGACTTTGCGACAATCAAAATGTTCAAATCTGAGTCAGATATATCGAAAGTTTTATGCTCAATCAGACAATCCAAAAGGAATTCAAAATTTATTTCTCATTCGAGGCTCTATGCCAGAGTCCGATCACTTAGATTCAATGCCATGATCGATAATTGAGTTGCAACGGCTTTAAAAAATCGCGCGGAGATAAATCAGTGCTCTCAAAGTCGAGGGCTTGAGAATCGTTGATCCGGGAGTTTTCAAACTTGTGGTGTCGCCGGAAATTCCGACTCCAGTTTTCCAGAAATCGCCTGAATAGCCGGCGGCAAGTTTCAAATCATAACTCAAGGACGCTAAAGTGTTTTTCGAAATTTCCGTGGTGCTTCGATATGTCGATGAAGGGAGGCTTCGCAATTTATTTCGACTCGACGAGATCGCAGTTTGCCTTCAAATTCAGCAAACGTTGACCAGTGGGCAGAGCTTGGAGGTGATAGAATTCATAGGCATTCGCATCTGCTGAGCTGTCTCCGGCATCAATAGCCAAGGTCAGCTGCCCGCCGTGTGAACCTGTCTTTTCAAATTGGATGCTGCTCTCCAGTCGCAAGATCACTGATCCGTTGCTTCCTACTTTTCCAAAAGTGAGATACTGAAAACTTGGCATTTTGATATTCAAATTGCTGAAATCTGGAAATTGCGTTTCCAAAGTTCCATGCACCAATACAGAGGGGCTGTAGTAAAAATTTCCACCTGGCAACATATAGCGGCCATCAGGCAACCAAGAGGCGGGCTTGACTTGTTGAAATGACATCAACTGGAGATCTAAACTTTCAGCAATTGGCTCGCTATCCAAATCGAAAATTCCATCCGCGCTTTTTCTTTGATTGGTCGCAATTTCCCTGAGAGAGTAAAAAACAAATCTGCTGTCGCCGGGTTTGCCATTTGGTCCTGACTCCTCAAGCTCAATCGAAAATCTGAGATCGCTCAGGGGTGAATGACAAAGATAATTCTGGCTTTCTAGGACTTCCATGTGTCGACCGTAAGCCATCACTGTGTTAGCAAAAAAAGAAACAGGTGAAGCATAAAACTAAAAGGTGCAGAAGACGATTCATAAAAACTCCTATCTGGGTTGCAGACTCATCCGCCTTTTCTTATGCGATGAATCTTTTCGAAGCCGATGTTTGCACTTATCGTTATAAAATGAGCTTTGCCTGAATTGGAATATCTCCCATTCTTTGAGAAAAGTGGGGTGATTTTTACACATAAGGAGTGCTCCTCGTTCGTTGGCTGAGCGCAAATTGTTCTTGTTTCAAGTTTAGTCAGACCCAAGCGTGTTTTTTCATGCTATCTACCTGATTTGAGTGCTGCGCTCATTTGGAACGCATTCTGCTCAATAAAGGAAAGTCGTCGTAGATCCAAGGAGCGTTCATGAAAGCTTTGACGTACTTTCGCGAATTTTTCACAGCCCTTGTGCCTCATTCCAATGGCACAACTTTCTATGGAATTATGTACGTGCAAGGCATGGATCTCTCAAATTTTCTGCGAGCTTTTGCCAAAGCTAAAATTCAAAGTTCCAATGAGAAGGCCTTGGATCTTCTTTATCAGCAAGCTCTCGCCTCGGCCAGAGGCGGACGATAAACATCGAGATGAACTTCACTCCATCGCCAGTTAAAATCTCGTGCATTCTTCATGCTGGCTACATTTTAGAATGCCAAGGCAAGATCATCGCTTTTGATCCAGTCTTTGAAAGTCCCTTCAGTGTCAATTGTTTCGCCTTTCCCGAAGTTCGATTTGATATTGAAAAAATAAAAAAAATTCGCTTTTCTGCGGTCTTTATTTCTCATTATCATGATGATCATTGTTCCTTTGACAGTTTGAATCTGCTCGATCGAAACACGCCGATTTATATTTTCTGTCTTTTTGATGAGCTGTTGGCTTTGATCAAAGAGATGGGATTTTCCCAAGTGCAGTCGCTCAAACTTCATCAAACAATCCATCTAGAGGCTTTCGAAGTCACGACATGGCCGGCCTTAGACCGAGATGTGGATGCGATTTTTCAAATCCAAGTGGCAGGGCTCAATATTTTAAATGTGGTTGATTCCTGGATTGATCCTGAAAC
>JAYUCD010000276.1:0-11928 GCA_043740515.1 Bdellovibrio sp.
CTCTCGGCGAAGGGCTCGCAGTTCGGATCCTTTGATTTCAGTGATGTCTTTATCTTTGAAGAAAATTTTTCCAGAAGTTGGATCAATCAGTCGAATCAGACATCGACCCAAAGTGGATTTGCCACAGCCGGATTCGCCAACCAGACCTAAAGTTTCGCCTTTTTTCAAATCGAAGGAAACTCCTTGAACGGCTTTGACTGAGGCAATTTCCCTACCTAGAAAACCACCTTGAATGGGGAAACTTTTGACCAAGTTTTCTGCTCTGAGAAGTGAACTCATAAATGTTCTCCTTCTTTCAAAGGATAATAACAGGCCGCTTTTTGAGTCTCAGACATCTGCAGCAGCGCCGGCTGAGCTTGCATGCAATTGTCTTGATGCTTACTGCAGCGATCGTAAAATCGACAACCCTTTGGCAGATTGAGTGGCGACGGAACGAGACCAGGAATGGTTCGCAGGCGCGCTAATTTTTGTCCAGACTCGAAATGAGGGATCGAATCCAAAAGACCTCGAGTGTAAGGATGCTTGGGTCGATAGAAAATATCTTCAACGCTGCCGGATTCGATGACTTTGCCAGCGTACATGACGATCACGTCTTCGCACATCTCAGCAACCACTCCGAGATCATGAGTGATCAAAATCATTCCAGCGCCGAAATCTTTTTGCAATTTTCGCATCAGATCTAAAATTTGCGCTTGAATGGTGACATCCAGAGCTGTTGTTGGCTCGTCAGCAATCAAAAGTTTTGGATTGCAACTGATCGCCATGGCAATCATCACTCGCTGTCGCATGCCACCTGACAGTTGGTGCGGAAATTCGTGATATCTTTGTTCAGGTGAAGGAATTCCCACCAGGCGAAGCATTTCCAGCGCGCGTTCTTTGACTTGGGCTTTGTTCAAATCTTTTTGGTGAAGGCGAATCGTCTCTTCAATTTGATCTCCACAGGTGAAAACAGGATTGAGAGAAGTCATCGGCTCTTGGAAAATCATGGCGATGTCATTGCCTCTCAAATCGCGCATTTGATCTTCAGGTAGTTTGAGGAGATTCTGGCCATTGAAAGTGATCTCTCCGCCAATGATTTTTCCCGGATTTTGAATCAAACGCATAATCGAAAGTGAAGTCACAGATTTGCCACAGCCGGACTCGCCAACGATGCCAAGAGTTTTGCCGGTGCGAACGCTGAAGCTCACATCGTCGACGGCGAGAAAGCGTCCCTCGTCCGTGCGAAATTCTGTTTGCAGATTTTTAACTTCAAGCATGTTTTACTCTCACGGCGTTAATTTAATTTGAAGCAGCTCTGGGTTCAAGAAGTCTCGCTTCAAGCAGGACCTTTGACGCTCAGAGCACTTCTGTGCAAGAGTCGGGCATGCGTGACCTTAATCAGGATTCGACTCCTCTCGATAATTACCTACACCACTTGTTTCCCAATGAGCCGACCGAGCTCTTCACTCAAGCGCGGGTCGCTGCACAGAGTGTGGGAAAGGCAGCAATCAGTCTCAGTCCTTCAGAGGCAAGATTGCTTTCGGTTGTCATTAAATCCCATGGCTGTCGAAAATTCGTTGAGATTGGTACTTTAACCGGAGCTTCGGCTCTTTGGATTTTGCAAGGGCTGGCTGAAGACGGCGAACTATGGACCTTGGAAAAAGATCCGCAGCACGCAGCCCTCGCTGAGAAAATTTTCGCTCAATGGACAGTCAGCCAAGACTCAAAAACGGCCCTGCTAAAAAGCTCAAGCAAGAAAATTCATTTGGTAACGGGAGATGCGAAACTGACTTTAAAAAGTATCGAAAAGTTTGGACCCTTCGACGGCGTTCTGATTGATGGAAATAAATCCGCTTACGGAATTTATTTGGACTGGGTTGAAGCCAATCTCATCAAAGGTGCGCTGATCCTGGCGGACAATGTATTTTTGGGTGGGGCGGTGCTGACGGGAAACAAGGCGCAGTTTTCAAAAAAGCAAATCACCGTGATGAAGGAATTCAACGATCGTTTGGCAGACCCCAAGCGATATCAAAGTGCGATTTTGCCGACGGGTGAAGGGCTTTTTATGGCCTTGAAACTGTTTTAGCGTCAGCGACTGTTTTTTTTGGCTCGCGCAAGTGTCCGATTTCATCCAGAAACTGTTTAACCGCCGGCTCGTAATCTTGAGCAAAATCTTTCAATCCAGTGACGTGACCCGCTTGAGGCAAGCTTAGTTTTTTCCAATCCAATTGTTTGTGAGGCTCAAAGACATCGTCGATCATTTGCGGAGTGATCAATTTGTCTTTCCATCCACGAATCGAAAGAATGGGAACGCTTTGGGAGAATTTTTGTAAATCTTCATGAATGGCTTTAGAAAATTGCGGATGCCACAAAAAAGAAATGGCAGTCGCTGCAGCAGCTCTGATCGGAAAAAGTCCCAGTGGTTTTTCCACGGTGAAAAAATTCAGCATGGAATTCCAAAATTGACCGGAAGGGCCGCCGTCACAGATCAGTGCCCTTACATCGCTGGCATTGCGGCGGACGATGGCCTCGATCGCACTGGCACTGGGGTTGGAAAAGGAAAAAACAATCTTAGTCCCGCCAATTTCATTGAGCAAAGATTCGATCTGGTCAGCCCAAACATGTTTCAAGCCGAAATTCATTTTCGACGAAAGGAGATGCGCGGTCGCCTCTCTCAAATCATCTTTGAGATTGAAGAGAACGCAGTCAAATCCTATGCGGTTCAGAAATTCTGTATGCCGTTTTAAATTCGTTTTCTTTGCTCCCCAAAAAGGCACAAGCAAAACAACTTCCTCGAATTTTTTATCTCGGCTTCGGAACCATTCGCCTTCGAAAGGCAATTTTGCTTCACTCATGCGATGTTTTTCCTTGCAACAACTTCATTTAATGGCGAGTCGGCCAAAGATCTGACCATTTCGCTGGCGCAGCTTGAGATACTTGAGCTTCTCCGAGAACAGTTGGACTGACTTTGACGTCTTCCAGTGCAGTCTCGGCCAATACTTTTCCGCAAGCTTCGATCACAGCTTTCCAATCCATGTTGTGATATTCGTAAACTTCGCTCGGACGGCCGCATTTGGAGTGATGTCGAACCGCCAGCGATTCCTGTCTCGCACCAACGATCGATCCGAGATTGTCGAGCAATCCTGCCTCACCGTCGGCTACAGACACGATGGGAACTCGGCGTCCTGCAATCGTCACCAATTCAGCAGCTTGCAACTCTTCCGTCGGGTGAATTTGCAAGTCGCCGTTCACTGCTAAATTATTTTTCAGATATTGATAATCATTTTCGTGCGCTAGAATTCCACACAACAGATCACTGGACGTAACAACGATGACGTTGGCGTAAACTCCCTTAGAAAGCAGAGCTTCGGAAGCTTTCAAGGCTTCGGTTGTCATCGAACCCATCGCAAAAATCTGAACCACGTTGTCACCTGGTTCGTAGCCAGCGTAGCCGCGGTAATCGACTAGATAATAAGCTCCTTGCAGAACTTCTTCGCGAATTTGATTCAAAATTTGAGTTTCATCCTGAGTCGCCAGAGTCGCCTCATCTGCAGCGCCCGCCAATCGAAATTCCGTGCGGTGCAGAGGAGCAGTGAGATTGGTTTTGAAGCGAGCTTGTCGTTTCAAATTCAACATCATATCTTTTTGCTCGACTCCTCGAGTGACTCCGCGAATGAAAACTCCGTTGCGACCTTGATTGTCGTTCTGAATGTGGCGGCGAATGCTTTCACACATGATCCAGTCGAGCTCTTGGCAGAAGAAAGGCTCCCAAGTGATTTGATTTGGAATTTGAATGTCAGACTTCCAGCCGTGCTGAGCGCCCTCTGGAGAAAGCGTCACGCCGGAAGGAGTTCCCACCATGATGAAAGAACTTTTCCAGTAGAGATTGTAAAAATACTGATCAAGCGCTCGCTTGACGAAAAAATCGTAAACAGTCATCAGTGGAATGATTGGAATTCCAAGCGTATCTCGCAATCTTCCGAATGCACCCATGCAAGACATGACATTGCCTTCAGCAATTTCGAAACGAATGTAGCGATCCGAAACTTCTTCACCCGGGACCAGATCTGGAAGTTTGGCATCTTTGACTCCGAGCTCTTGCTCAAAATCCTGAACCACGGGAGCGCCAAAAATTTTTCCATCCATCGCAGGATTTAAATTTGTCGAAGTTCCCACATCTGGAGCCATCGAGACCAAAAGTTCCGCCGGAGTTTTCCAAACCAGCTCGTTCGGAGCCAAAGCCTTCTGAGCCCCAGTCAAATCCTTTTGATTCAGAGAAGTATTGGCAATTCGAGTCAGCTTTGCCGTCAGCTGTCCCAGCATCCATTGAGTGTGCGGGTAGCTTGCCATCTTGGTACTGACCTCGAGGCTCGGCGGAAGTTCGCCGTGCTCTGCAAATTGTTGAGTAAAAAACTTTTCGTTTTTTTCTTTCAACTGCCGTTGAGCTTTGATGTCGGCAAAAAGTTGATCGCCACGTTTCTTCAGAAACTGTGCTTCAACAGTTTTGCTTTCAAAGCGCTCAAACAGATTGGCGCTTGAAATTCCTTGTTTGCTTTTCAGCTCATTCATTTCTTCTTCATTCAACAAAGCCGAGTGATTTCCTGGCGCCGCAGCCATGCGAAGGCCCCAGCCTTTCAAGGTGTGAGCGACAATCATTGTTGGTTTGCGCTTGTCTTTTTTACTGTCCAACATCGCTTTAGCTATCACCAAGATGTCATGTCCGCCAAGATCGCGAAGCGCTTCGTAAAGCTCTTGATCAGTGACTCCATCCAAAAACTTTTTCATGCTTGGATGTTCTTTAGCGATTCCCTTCTTGAGAGCCTTCATATCCTTGACGAGCAACAAAGATTGAAACTCAAAATCTTCCAATTCTTTTTCAAGAAAAGTTTTGAAAGCCTCGCCGCCGGAGCGAGCAAAGAGAGCTTGGCGTTTTCCGCCGTGCTGCACTTGGATCACGTCCCAGCCGTTGGCTCTCATCATGCGTTCGATTCGAACAGCATCGGTGCCGTTCATAATAGCTTTATTAGTAATTCGGTTTCCATCAAGAGATTGGCGATTGTAATCGACGATCCAGGTGACATTACCGATTTCTCTTTCGGCAAAATCCGGAATTGCTTCGTACATCGATCCTTCGCGAAATTCGGAATCTCCACATAGAGCCCAGAAGTGAGCTTCCGGAACTTCGTAGCCATGTTCTCTGGCATAGCGATAAGCAAGTGCTAGATATCCAGCTTTGACTGGCGGAATGCCCACCGTGCCTGAAGGAAAAAAGTTGTGGTGATCGCTATCGTAGGCCGAGTGATAAGATTGAAAAACCGGTTCGCCATTGTGAGAAAATTTTCGCAAGCCCATCATCGCTGTGTTGGCTTCTTCCAAACTCAATTTCGAAAGATCAGAATTTAAAAATAAATCCATCAAATAATTATAAGAGTGATCGGTCGGAGAAGCGTGCGGCTTGTTGGCGACATGATCAAAGCCAGATTTCACCACGAGGTGCAGAGCTCCCATGATGTGAAGGGAACTTGCGCTGGCAGAAACGTGGCCACCAATTTTTGGATCACCCTTTTCTTTGTCGTCGCGGTGATTGGCTTGATAAATCATTTGCGTCGCCAAATAGTGGGCTCGTCTGGCGATGGAATTCAAAACATCTCGCTGCGATTCAAGCGATTTGATATCCACAACCGATGCAGAGTTTGCGTTGGCAGGCGATGCTTCTAATTTTGCCATAAGTTCCCTCGTTGAAGTAAATGCTCTAAGGAGGGAGAAATTATCATTGAAGTCTCAGGCAGGCAAAGAAATGCTGAGACCTTTTTAGGCCTCTAAAATGAAGTCCCAGCGAATTTTGATGGTGCCGTCACTTTCAACGATACCAGACGGAGGATTGGGGAAGGGCGCAGCCTCTTGAAAGGCTTCGATTGCCGCATCATCAAGGTCCCGTACGCCGGAATCGCCAAGCAGTTGCACTTTGACGAGCTGTCCCTTTTTGTCCAAGGTGATCAGAAGTTTAGTCACCTTGTCGTCAGCAGAAGCGATGCTTCGACCTTCCTTCAATATCTTGGATATCTTCTCTCGAACTTTGCCGCCCCAGTGTTGATTCAGTTGACGGCGAATGCGTGCATAAAACGAATAGTAAACAAATTCACGTGTGGAGAGCAAAGTCTCCATGCCTTTGTCGACGTCCTTCAAATAATCCGAAGATTGGCTGCTATCCGATCCGCCAGTGCCAACTTTTCGCGAAGGACTTTGTTTGGGAGCTGGCTGTTTTTTATTTTGCGCATAGAGAATGGCATCTTGGTCTAAAGTTTTCTCAAGCTGTCTTTCTTCTTCTCGTTTTTTTTCGACAATTTTCGCGAAATCTAACTGCGGCTTTAAATTATTCAGATCCATTTTGGGGCTGCCGGCTTCGCCTGGACTTTGATCTTTATTTTGACGATTTTTGAACTCGCCCAGTTTTTGTGCCACAGTTTGTTTTTTTACAACTTGGTTGTGAGCACTGAGAAATTTTGCGTCCGGAGATTTTTCGTCGTTCAAAGCTTTTTCGTCTTGTTCGACGACTTGCCGGAGAACTTCTGGCTGCACAGGCTTCACTGGTGGGCGAAGTGCGGGCTCGTGAGGTCGAGGTGTTTCAAAGCTAACCTCGATAATCTCTCTTTGAGAAACTGGAAAAAGCTGAGGTGAAAACCAAGTCAACAAACACAGCACCAAGTGCAATGCGAGCGAAATGATGAGGCTAATTTTGAATTTTTGGTTTTTCATCAAGTCCCTATGAAGGCTTATCGGAATGAAGACACTCACATTGTAGGTTCCGGTGTGAAAAAAGAAGTCTAGATCTCGATTATTTTTTCTATATTTAGCTTGGAGCTTTTGGTGCTTCTTTTTACACTCAGAGGATGCAAATGAATGTGTGGTGCCGCACAGATAAAGGTCGCAAACGTGAATCAAATCAAGATTCGTTTCTGATCAACAAAGAACTTGGATTGTATGTTGTCGCGGACGGAATGGGTGGCCATTCAGGGGGCGAAGTTGCGTCTGCCATGGCAGTGAAGGCAGTTGAAGATTTTGTAAAATCACATCACAATCAAGGTCTCGATGCTCGCGATTTAATTTCAAAAGCTTACCGCGAAGCGAGCAATAGTATCTATGATCGTGCGGCTCGTGATTCCAAACTGATGGGCATGGGCACGACCATGGTCCTGGTTTATTTCAAAGACGATTCAGCCTACATCGCAAACGTCGGTGATTCGAGAGTCTATCTGTTTCGAAAGCCTCAAATTTGGCAGATCACCGAAGATCACTCTTTGATGAATGAACAATTGCGGGCCGGAATTATCACCGAAGACCAAATCAAAACCTTCGCCAACAAAAACGTCATCACTCGAAGTGTCGGCTACGAACGAGATGTGCATGTCGATATTTTTGAACGTCCAACCCAAGCCGGTGACGAGTTTTTGCTTTGTTCCGACGGCTTGACCGGAATGGTCGATGATCAATTGATTGCCGAGTTGTTCACGCGAAATCAGGCTGAACAGGTTACAACTTCTTGCATCGATAAAGCATTGGAAAATGGTGGTGATGACAACGTCACCGTGATGCATCTTCAAGTTCGCGAATAAATTTTCCTCGGGCAACTTGTCGATCAAAAGACGAGCAAGGCTTCGTCTGCAAAATGCTCAGCGTTACAAGCTTCTTTCTCGAGCAAAGTCTGTCTTTCTTCTTGCGCCGATGCGCCTGATTCATAAAATAGAAATGTGGAATTGAAATCATCTGCCTCCAAAAATGATCGCAAAAGAATTACGCTTTTTATTGTTACCAATGATGCTGGTCAAACTCGGAAAATAGTTTTGCCGGCAGCTTGGGTCAAATCGATCGCCTTGCTCAGTGGAATTTTAATTCTGGCGGCAACTGCGGCCTTCGTTGATTACTTAGGATTGCTTGCTCAGACAGCCGAAAACAAACGCTTGCTCTCAGAGAATGCTCAACTTGGTAAACAATTTCAGGTGGTCGAGGCCAAGCTTCAGGCTTTAGAAACTAGCCTGGAGCGAGTCAAAACTTTCACGACCAAATTGAAACTGATCACCAATGTCGACGGCGAAGATCGCTCTTTGAAATTAGCGATGGGAGCTCAGCCTACGCCTAATCAAGCAGTGGAAGAATTTGATCAGCCGATGAACGAGCGCGGCCAAGTCGCTGATTTGGAAAAACAAGACGCAGCCTTCAACGAGAAAAAACCTGTGAACGAACAAAAAGGCGAGTTGGCTGTCGAAGATCGCAGAGACTACGCTTCACTGGCAATTCGAATTGATAATTCAATCAAGGACTCGCAACTTCGAGAGCAAAGTGTTCTCGATCTTTGGGAGTCCTTGAGCGAAAGACAGTCTCTGCTGAATTCGACTCCAAATATCCGCCCTGCCAAAGGCTGGTTCACCTCTCGCTTCGGTTACCGAGTTTCTCCATTCACGGGCCGATCTGCACTTCACACCGGTCTCGATTTCGCCGCCGCACCGGGATCGCCCGTCTGGGCACCAGCCGACGGAGTCGTAACCTTCGCAGGCTATGACGAAGGCTATGGAAAAATGGTCACCATCGATCATGGCTACGGAGTCAGTACCCGCTACGGACACAACTCACAAATTTACGTCCAAGTCGGGCAAAAAGTTTCACGCTGGGACGTGATCGCCTCCGTCGGAAACACGGGTCGCTCAACCGGCCCCCATCTTCATTACGAAGTCCGAGTGAATGGCGTTCCTCGCGACCCTGCACTTTATATTCTGGACGAGTAGTCTCTACGAAAGCCTCTAGCGAAGATCAAAACGAAGAGAAAATCGGAAATTCAGATAAGACCAAAACCTCAAAGCTCGAGAAGCGGGGGAATTGGATATGAGAGATTGCCTACGATCGCTTGCAACTGCAATGGGTGTGTACGGGGGGATCGCCGCCGCTGCGAAGTGAGCGAGCCAGGTCGGGGATCGCCCCGGAGATATGATTCTCGCTTTTTCTTCTTCGAAATTCGCCCATCGGACAGTTTCTGAGATGCTAACCAAGGGGATCGCCCCCCGGTGAGCGCTCTCATTTGCAGAGCAATCAATCACTATGAAAAAGCCAATAAAAAAGCCGAGACAACTGCAGTTGTTCAAGAAAGATTTAAAATCCTTTGGTGGAACTCTTCTTCTGGGTAAACGAAAAAGCAAAAGGCCCTTCAGTTCTAAACACTCACTTCATCTGGTGCTCAGATCTTCTTGGGCCCGAGGTGAGCATTCGTTTTTGAGAAAGCACAACAAATCTGCGATTGAACGATTGATCTTTCGCACGGCAAGTAAATATCACATTCGAGTTTACCAAAGAGCGATCGTTGGTAATCACTTGCATCTGGTTATTCGAGCCAAGCAGAGGCAGCAATACCATATTTTCATTCGGGTGCTGGCTAGCCAAATCGCTAGCCACGTTATGAAACGGCAGAGCTTTCGGATTTTTAAGAAATCTTTAGTGCGAGTTTTTATGCAGGGAGAAAAGCGGGGCGATCCCCACCACTATCGGGTTTCTGAGGAGCAACAAGGCAAAGAGCAACAGTTCTGGCAGATGCGGCCCTTCTCACGAGTGCTTACTTGGGGGCGAGATTTTAAGACGGCTTGTGCTTATGTGCAGAAAAATACTCTTGAAGCGCTGGGTTTTTTGCAGTTTTCACGAAAAAAGGCACGCGGTCGCAAATCCCCAGAGGGCTTCGAACTTCAGTCCAGAGCTTGGCCTGATGGCTAACTCCCGTTGAAAGTTGTTTTGGATATCCAAGTCCCGTACCCGACAGCCCAGTGGCAAAAGATTAGACAGCTGTTTCCGATTTTGTTTCGGCATCACACATTTGCTGATGGCTCTCAATTTAATCCGTCGCGGGCTGGCCTCTCTTTTGTAATCTTTGAAGAGTAGAAGGAGGCAGCAAAAAATGACTCATTTTGAGATTTCTAGATTTTTAAAATTGTTATTTTTTGCACTCATTTTGTTGCAACTGTTTCCTCTGGATTTGGAAGCTTCAACTGGTGGTGTGGAAATGCGAGTGCCAGCGGCGATCAATCACCAAGCTGTGATGCAAATTCAACCGACCCATCTGGCAGGTACGGATTCAGCAGGAGCCAGTATCTCGGCTGAACTGATCGCCAATTATAAGCAGATGAAGGCATCTGAAAAACCAATTGACACGAGTCTGCTAATCCCGACGGACATGAGCCCTAGCGACGATTCCTCGCAGGTGTTTTCAAAAGTAGCCGACAAAAGCGCCACACATTTTTTCAATTCACCAGAAATCCGCGGCACAGCCTTCGGGCGAACCGCAACATCCGTCGAAAATTCCCTCAAGAAAGAAGTGGTGTTTAGTCAGTCAAATTCCACACAGCATTCATTTAAATTTAATTTTCAGGCCTTTCAGACCCTGGCGGAGGTTCAGTACAAAGGTTTCACGAATGCAGCTTTGAAATACAAAGCCAACGAATCCAAAGTAGCTCTCGAAATTTTTGAAAAAATCATGGGTGGGAAAGATGTCGTTCTCAGCCATGTCATGAGTCCTAGGGATCGACTTTCACAGCTCAGCCTTCGTTGGAATTTTTAATTTTGGCTGCTGCCAATATCCCTTCGCATTTGCAATCCCATCCAATGAACCTTTTCGGCAAGCTGGTATGCTTTCTCTATCGATTCCTGAGAAGTTGATCCGAGACCTACCGAGTTCATCACTCGCCCTCCTTGGGTCAGCCACTGTCCATTCGAATCTTTTATGGTGCCAGCATGGAGAAAATAACTCGATTCTGTTTCTGAGTTGAGATCACCCTCGATTTTTAAATTTTTTTCTGGGTGCAGAGGATATCCAGGCGAAGCCAGAACCACACAGCTGGAATGAAGATTTTTTTCTTTTAGCTTTTGAATTTTTCCTTGCGAAAGACTTTTCAATATCAAGCCGAGGTCGCCATCGATCAAAGGTAAGATCACCTGAGTTTCCGGATCGCCAAAGCGACAGTTGAACTCCAGAACCTGAGGTCCCGATTGAGTGACCATCACCCCGATAAAAAGAACTCCTCTGTAAACATAATTTTTATCATGCAAAAGTTGAACGGTGGGGCGAACAATCTTTTCTTCGATTTGCTCACGCAGGGAAGCTTCGATTTTCATTGGCGCTACAGTTCCCATGCCGCCGGTGTTCGGTCCCAGATCGCCATCAAGCAAACGCTTGTGATCTTGCGCCAGGGGCAAAGTCTGCCACTCGTGTCCATTGGTGAAAATCAAATAACTCAGTTCCCACCCCGGCATGAATTGCTCAAGCAAAGCGCGCTCGCCGACACTGCCCAAAATTTTTCCGATAAATAAATCGTGAGCGGCGGCTTCGAGCTCCTGCAAAGTTTGGCAGATGAAGACTCCCTTGCCCGCTGCCAAACCATCGGCTTTCAAAACATAAGGTGCTGAAAACCTAGGCGCAGCGCTGCGAACTTGCTCCAGAGATTCAACAATTTCAAAATGTGAAGTGGGAGCTTTGGCCTCAGCTAAAAATTGTTTAGCAAAAATTTTAGATCCTTCGAGCTGTGCCGACTCGGCAGAAGGACCGACTGTCAGAATTCCTCGATCGCGCAATCTGTCAGCGAGTCCTTGAACCAAAGGATCTTCGGGGCCAATGACCACAAAATCAATTCCCGTTCGCAAACAAAACTGAATGAGACTGCTTGAACTTTGATCTGCCTCAAACAATGGAATGTCATGGCAAATGGCTTGCCGGCTCATTCCCGCAGAACCAGGAACGGCATGAATTTCAGAGACAGATGGGGATTGTGAAAGCGCATGAACCAGAGCATGTTCTCGGCCGCCTTGGCCAATAACCAGAACTTTCATTCTTCCTCCTTGCGAGCAGATTCATTCCAATTTACTCTCAAAAGCTATGGAAAAAATAGTCTTTATATCAGGCAAAAGAACTCCTTTTGG
>JAYUCD010000277.1:0-5314 GCA_043740515.1 Bdellovibrio sp.
CAGTTTAGCAAAAAACAGGCGATTCCCCTGATCTCGCTCGAGGGATTTGTTCGCCAAATCATTGGATGGCGTGAATTCATCCGCGGAATTTATCAAAATTTCGATGAGAAGCAGAGCCGTCTAAACTTTTGGAATCACAAAATGAAGCTCAGCGATGCCTGGTACAAGGGTGAGACAGGAATTCCGCCTTTGGATGAAACAATCAGGCGCGTGATGAAACGCGGTTACGCACATCACATCGAAAGACTGATGATCGTTGGCAGCTTGATGGTCTTGCTTGAAGTGGACCCCAAAGATGCCCACCGCTGGTTTATGGAAATGTTTATCGACTCTTCCGACTGGGTAATGGGGCCCAACGTTTATGGCATGGCGCTTTTTTCTGACGGCGGAATTTTTGCCACTAAACCTTATATTTGTGGCTCTAATTATTTGCGAAAAATGGGCGGCTATCCAAAAGGCGATTGGTCCGACGGAATGGACGGTCTGTACTGGAGCTTCATCAGAAAACACGAAGATTTTTTTATGAAAAATCCTCGGCTTTCGATGATGGCAAGATCGGCGCAAAAAATTCCCGATGCACGCTGGAAAACAATCAAAAAGGCTTCCGATGTTTTAAGGAAGAGCTTGGTCAAGCCGGCATGAGACAGGTAATTGTGCTTCATTTCTTTGCTTGCAGCTTTATGACTGGAATCATCTGGCTGGTGCAGATTTTGGTCTATCCAAACTTTCGCTTGCTGGCCGAATCCAATTTTGTCAAATTTCACGAATTTCATACGAATCGAATCACCTGGGTTGTCGCACCGGTCATGCTGCTCGAACTGAGCACAGGGATCTGGCTCGCTTACACAGAATCCCATATTTTTTTCCTCTGGAATTTAATTTCGATTTTGGGTGTGTGGGCTCTAACTGGACTGGTGAGCGTTCCTCAACACAATCTTTTGCAAAGAAAACCTGAGACCTCGAAAGACGGGATGATTTGGAGCAATTGGCCGCGAACTCTCGTCTGGACAGCGAGAGTTTGTGGACTGATTTGGATGATGGATCTAACCCTGGCAGGAGCATTGCAATGAAATCGTCGACCTTTGCTCGAACTGTTGAATTGGCAAAATTAGCGGCTCGCGTGGGTTTCAAAGAAATTCGCTCCGGCGATATGCGATCAAGACTGGAGCAAGCCGCTTTGATTGCCAAAAGTCTTGCGAATCTCAAGGGCGCTGCCATGAAAGTGGGTCAGCTCCTCAGTCTGGACCTCAGTCATTACTTTCCGCCAGAGGCGATTGAAGTTTTGAGCCAATTGCAAAACGCAGCAACGGCACAGCCTTTTTCTCAAATCGAAAATATTCTCAAAGAGCAACTGGGATCCGAAAAATTTGCGGAACTTAAAAATATTTCTCAAATTCCGATTGGCGTGGCCAGTATCGGTCAAGTTCACAGGGCCAAATATCAAAATCAAGATATCGTTGTGAAAGTTCAGTACGAGGGAGTGGCAGATTCAATTGAAGCCGATCTCAAAATATTAAAATCGATGGCAACAGATTTTTGCCAACTGACCGGGCGCCAAATGAATTTGGATCCACTGTTCACCGAGTTTCGGAATATTCTCGAGCAAGAAGTTGATTATCGCAAAGAATCTCAGTTTCAAATGCAATACCGAAAGCTCGCGGCGCAAATTCAATCGGAAAAAGGTTTTCAGCTTCGAGTGCCCGCCATCATCGAAGAACTTTCAAGCGATCGGGTGATTGCCATGAATTTTGAAAGCGGTGTGAGCTTGAGATCTTGGATTCAATCCAGGCCACCCAAGCAAGATCGAGAGCGATTGGCCACGGCGATTCTTGATCTATATTGCCACGAGTTTTTTGAATGGGGCTTGGTGCAAACCGATCCGAACTGGGCAAATTTTCTGGTAGATGAAAGTAATGGAAAATCCGAATTGGTTCTACTCGATTTTGGAGCTTCACGAACTTACTCTCATCAGTTCACTAAAGATTATATCGAACTGCTTCGACTGGTTGAGAGCAAGGATTCAGAATCTCTGAAACAGCACACCATCAAATTTGGCCTGTTAGATCCTCGAGAATCCAATGCTGCCTTTGCGGCTTTCGAAGAATTGCTCAAAACAGCGATCAAGCCATTTTTTCCTGGCTCCGATGGCTCGGCCATTTTTGATTTTGCAGATCTGAACCACAGCTTGAATTCGCAAAATGCAGGAAAAGCTTTGTCGGAAGAACTGGTCTACTCGCCACCTCCTTACGGCATTGTCTTTTTGCATCGAAAATTAGCCGGAGTTTACTCTATCTTGAAAAGCTTAGAAGTCAGTCTAGACGTCACGGATTACTGGAAAAAAATGCAGGAGCTTGCATCTCGAAGAACTGAAGGAAAAAATGGCTCTCGCTCGTAATCTGAAAGAAAAAATTGCCTCACTGACTCCAGAGGAAATTGATCGAATGGTCCGCATGGGTTGGGAAGATCGCACGACTTTCGAGGCCATCGAGAAGCAATTTGCGATGTCTGAGAATCAATTCGTTCGTTTCATGCGAGTGCAATTGAGTCCTGAGGTTTTCAAGCGATGGCGAAAGCGCATTCACCGTCATGGCCATCTGAAACAAGGAAAGAAGCGCGGCTTTAAAACGACGCGCTTCAAATGCTCTCGGCAATCCGTCGACGGCATCACCAAAGGCTGGAAATGATGTCGGAGGTTCCCGGCGAAAATCGCTCGGATTCATTTAAAAAAATGGCGATACTCTCATCCCTCAATGACTTGGCAAAAACTTTTCGAGGAGCCAGCGGCAAATCTTTTTTTGGCTGGAGATGCCTTCGGCGGGCCCAGCCTGGTGGGAGCTTTGAGAAGTTCAAACGCCCTTTCTCGACACTTAACTGGATACTTTAAGAAACCAGCTTAAGTTATTGATCTGCGGGAGTAGATCTCGCATTGCCTTTAGCCATTCCTTCGCGTTGGAAACAGAGGCATGCTGTGGGTCGATTGATTGTAATTTTAGGACTGTTGTCTATTTCATCGTCAATTTATGCGAGCACAGATTTGCAAAAGTTTTGCAACCGTCCATATGAACTCATTTGCAGCACTTCATCAGAAAAAAAACAGAGCCGAGATGAGCGCCACAAGCAGCGCAAAAATGAAATCAAGCAGGCTGCCATCAAATATGTGCTGGAAAGAGATCCAAAAGCAAAAGTTGACGAAATCGCCTTCGATGACAACGAGTTTCTGAATGGCCCGCTGACAAAGTCGCAACGACAATTGGCCAAACTTTACTTTGAAGGAGTCTATCAAGCATTGAAGAAAATGATCGGCAATTCCTATGTGAATTTCAAACCAGCCTTTACTCAAGTTCAAAAGTTTTTAGTTAAAACAGTCAAAGAAAGAGTCTCCAAAGCTCAGCCATCTGAGGCTCGCCAAATGGTTTCGGCACTGCAAACGAGGAATGTCACTTTCATCGATGCCATGGATGCCTTGAAAATTCTCCAAGTAGCTGGCCGAGATCAAACCGTGATGATCGATCATATCAATCAGACTTGCGGTAGGGACGGGCTCAAAGACAATGCTGACGCAACTTTCTATCCGCATTCTTTAGGCAATTGAGAATTCATCAGATAGACTTGTGTGCAACAGAGGTTTTATCATGCTGAAAGCTATTTATGCTGCCGTTTTTTTTCTCAGTTCTGTCGCTCAGGCGAATGTCCTTGGAGAGATGCAAACTTTCGCTCCAAACACGGACGGACTGGATTTCATCACTGTGCATTCGGCTCGACCTTTGAATGATGGCTACTTTGCTTTCTCAAACTATCTCAATTTTGCCAAAGATCATCTTCTGGTCTACGAAAATTTCCCTAAGCAAGACCGGCTTCCTTATTCCAGTCAGCTGTTCGAATATGATTTCGGAATTTCTTATGCGGTCACCAAGACTTTGCAAGTGAGCTTGATGGCGCCTTTTCTTTTGGACTACTACGGCGAAACGAAAAATGGAACGCATGTCGAGTTGACCAAGGGTGCGCACGACTATCGCCCGGGTGTAAAGTGGACCTTTTATCAAAATCAGACCAGCTATGCTGCCGGCCTCTTTTCGGTGGATATTCCGACTGTCACCAACAGTCCTTACACGGGGGTGCAAACTCAGCCAATTTTTAATTACGAGATAGCCTATACGACTAAAAATAATCTTTCCAGTCATGGTTACAACTTGGGATATCGAAAGCGCTTGCCAACTGACACTCCGGCGGATGCTCGCATGTTTCCATTGCATGATCAGCTCATCGCCTCTTATGGTTACTCGCGAAAAATTTCCGATAATTCAAGATTTGTTTTTGAGCTTTTTTCTTCGCTGCCTTTGGATAAAACTCCTTATGATAAAGCCAGTGATGCATCGTCTTTGGATGCGCTTTTTGCAGTTAAACATTTCTGGTGGAAGTATCTTCGATTCGACTGGGGCGTGACGCTCGCTCCACCACAACAAACTTTGTCTCCCACTTGGCGAGCTTTTGCAGGCTTGGTTTATTATTGGAAAAATGATCTGATGGAGAATGAAAATCCGAATTCGGATCTTCAGCCTGCAATTGAAACTACAAAAGTCACTGCGATTCAAACCAAAGACTTCTCGGTGACTCCACAGTCGGAAGAAATCTACACGCGGGCCGGTCTCCAATTTGAAGTGGATGGAGATCCGACCGAGCTCTATCAATTCTCCATCGAAAAAGGACCTGGAAGTCTGAGTGACGCCGGCTTTTTTCGTGCTCCTGCCTTGCCAGGAAAAGCGCAAATCAAAGTCACAGATCGAAGTGGCAAAGCCCGTTACGCCGAAGTCAGCTTTGTTGTTCCACCGAAAGCAGACAAAGTGATTCAACTTTTCAATTTAAATTTTATCACTGGCAAAGATGTTCTCAATGCGGACTCACAAAAATACATGGATAAAGATCTGGCAACACTGAAGACCGTCAAAATCACAAAAGTCATTGTTGAAGGCCACACCGACAGCGTCGGAACTGCCGAAAGCAATATCATCCTCAGCCAAAAACGAGCCGACTTTGTTCGCAAGGTTTTGATTGAGCGATTTAAACTTCCTGCGAAATCAGTGATCACAATTCCTTACGGAGAAAGCACACCCATCGCTAGCAATGCGACCGCAAAGGGCCGGAAAAGAAATCGCCGCGTGGAACTGAAAGTGTATTTGTAATTTATCTGTAATTTTTCTTTAGCGAATTTGATTACACCAAGACCCCAGGAGTCGGCGTTTTTCGCTCGGCTCTCCAAGCTGGGTAATTGACTCTCACGTCGCCGTATTCTTCGTAAGTCGTATCACAGCCGAAT
>JAYUCD010000278.1:0-4146 GCA_043740515.1 Bdellovibrio sp.
CCAAATGGTTTCAAATGAAATCTATTTACACTAGGTCGAGGAGCTTCAATGACATGAGCTCTATCGGTGAGCACTTACTGGATTGGAGTCGAGAATCCAGGTTCTCGACAAAGGTCCGAAGCTCATCACCCATACTTTGGATTTGGAGAAAAAAATCTATTTTGAGACGCTCTAACTGATTGAAATCTCGATTGCACCAGAGCTTTCAAAAAAATTTGCTTAAGCTTCAGCGAATAAAGTTTAGCCGGTTTATTGAAAATCTGAAGAATCGACCGGAAAAAGGTCCAGGAGATTTTTGGAATTGCCGAAAAGTTAGCAGAGACAAGGACAAATGCTGTGACGGGTCCCAGTGGGTTTTTCAGTGATAAGACAAAGATTTTTTTGCTGCCTGGCCAAATAGCTGTGGCCGAGGAAGAGACTTTGATCTCAACTTTGCTGGGGTCCTGTGTCGCTGTTTGCCTTCATGACCCCCTAACCAAAATTGGTGGACTCAATCATTATCTTTTAGCGGAAGTGACAAAGGATGAGGTGCCCTCCTCTCGCTACGGAATATTCGCCATTCCCCAATTGATCAAAGAGATGGAGAAAAAGGGCGCCGATATTTATCAGCTGCAAGCCAAAGTTTTTGGCGGTGGCAATGTTCACAAGGACAATAAGATGGGCGAGGCGATCGGTCGTCGAAACGTCGAGCAGGCAGAAAAGATGCTCAAAGAAAAAGGAATATGGATCGTGCGAAAAGATGTGGGTGGAGATCGAAGTCGAAAAATCACCTTCAACACCACCACATTTGAAGTTTTAGTTCATTATCACAAGACCGTCGATCACAAGGCAACGGGCTGAGGAATCTACATCCACTTTGATTTGATGTCCGACCTTGTAAGCGCCTGAAATCAAACTCTTTGAAAGTGGATTTAAGAGCTCCGTTTGAATCACTCGCTTGAGGGGACGTGCTCCGTAAATGGGATCGAAGCCTTTTTTAGCAATCCACTGAATGGCCGCATCTGTAAACTCAATACCAAGTTTTTTCTGCGCGAGTCGCTCTGCAACCTGCTTTAGCTGCACTTGAACAATGCCAGCGATTTGAGACTCGCCCAATGAGTTGTAGATTACCGTCTCGTCGATTCGGTTGAGAAATTCGGGACGGAAGTGTTCTCTCAAGGCCTCGGTCACGGCTTTCTCTCTTTGCTGAGCCGTCATCTTCGGATCGAGGATAGACTGAGAGCCCACATTAGAAGTCATGATCAGAACTGTGTTTTTAAAATCCACAGTTCGACCCTGACTGTCGGTGAGGCGCCCCTCGTCGAGCACTTGCAATAAAATATTGAAGACGTCTGGATGGGCTTTTTCAACTTCATCTAAAAGAACAACGCTGTAGGGTTTTCGGCGAATCGCTTCCGTCAGCTGTCCACCTTCGTCGTATCCTACATAGCCCGGAGGCGCGCCCACCAGTCGAGAAACGGAATGTTTTTCCATATACTCGCTCATGTCGATGCGAACAATGGCTTGCTCATCATCAAATAAAAATTCAGCGAGTGCCTTCACCGTTTCGGTTTTTCCAACTCCGGTTGGTCCCAAAAACATAAAAGTCCCGATGGGCTTGTTTGGATCTGAGATCTCAGCTCGAGCTCTCCTGATTGCATCCGCAATGATTTTGAGCGAGTGGTCCTGTCCGATCACTCGAAGTGAAAGTTTTTTCTCCATGTCCAAAAGTTTTTGGTTTTCGCTCTCGAGCATTTTTTGCACGGGAACTCCGGTCCATTTGGCAACGACTTCAGCGACGTCTTCCGGGCCGACTTCTTCTTTGAGCATTTTTTCGCCGTCTTCAGAGCTTTCAATTTTGTCGGACAAAAGCTTCAGTCGTTTTTCCAATTCCGGAAGCTGACCATACTTTAATTCGGCAGCTTTCCCCAAATCACCAGTTCGTTCTGCTTTGGCGATGAGATTTCGCACGTTCTCAATCGACTCTTTGGTTTTTTTTAGCTCGTCAATTCCACCTTTTTCAAACTCCCACTGCTCTCGCAGAAGTTGATTCTTGGCCTGCAAGCTTTGTATTTCTTTATCCAAAACTGAAATACGTTCTTTGGCTTGAGGGTCTTTTTCTTTCTTCAGCGCCTCTTTCTCAACTCGCAATTGCATCAATTTTCTTTCAATTTCATCAACCTCTTCAGGGACGCTGCCGATTTCGATACTCATTTTGCTGGCCGCTTCGTCGATCAAATCAATCGCCTTGTCAGGTAAAAATCGCGAGGTGATGTAGCGATGCGAGAGCTTAACAGCCGCGACCAGCGCCGAGTCCGTGATGCGCACTCCGTGATGGACTTCGTATTTTTCCTTCAAGCCACGCAATATGGTGATCGCGTCTTCAACCGAAGGCTCATCGACCAGCACCTGCTGAAACCGACGCTCGAGGGCCGCATCTTTTTCGATGTATTTGCGATATTCGTCCAAAGTGGTGGCGCCGATGCAGCGGAGCTCGCCGCGCGCCAGAGCCGGCTTTAAAAGTTGGCCCGCATCCATCGCACCGTCTGCTTTTCCAGCTCCCACCAAAGTGTGCAGCTCATCGATGAAGAGAATGATCTGTCCATTGCTGGTCGTGACCTCTTTGATCACAGCCTTCAATCGATCTTCGAATTCTCCTCGGTATTTGGCGCCTGCCACCAAGGAACCTAAATCCAAGCTCATCAATTTTTTGCCGATCAAACTTTCCGGTACGTCTTGCTTCAAAATTCGCACAGCAAGACCTTCGGCGATTGCTGTCTTACCAACTCCTGGCTCACCGATCAAAACGGGATTGTTTTTTGTTCTTCGCGAAAGAACTTGAATCACACGGCGAATTTCTTCGTCTCTGCCAACGACCGGGTCCAATTTTCCTTCCGCGGCGAGAGCCGTGAGGTCGCGGCCGTATTTGTTCAAAATTTCATATTTATTTTCGGGCTCATCATCAGTGATTTTTTGATTTCCGCGCATTTCCATCAAGGCCTTCTCTATTTTTTGCAAAGTAATTTCATTTTTCTTAAACAAACCAAGCAGCTCGCTGTCCCCTGCCCTCAACATACCGACTAAGAAATGTTCGGTCGAAATGTAGGCGTCTCCCATTTTCTGAGCTTCGGCATTGGCAGCAGAAAAAAGTTTCACCATTCGACCGCTGGCTGTGGGCTTGGCATTGCTGCCGGTCACCTTTGGAAATTTTTCTAAGCGAGTATCCAAATCGATCAGCAAGGCCTGAGGAGAGGCACCAATCTTTTGAAATAGCCGCGGAACCACACCCTCACTTTGTTGAGTCAATGCCACGAACAAATGTTCAGGCTCCACGGTTGGATGGCCTCTTCGCTCAGCCATGGTCGCAGCGGTCTGCATGGCATCTTGGCTTTTTCGAGTCATTTGATCAATTTCAGACATGGTGTTTTAAACTTCCTTTGCTGTTCGGCTTGCCTATGCTAATCATGGGCGTTCAGAGGAAAATGTCAATTCATGCCAACCGCCAGAACCCCAAAACGATTACGCACCAGCATCAAGTTCGACACAGTCAATCCCACTGACTACCTCAAGTATAAATTCCCAGCGGCCTGCGAAGATTGCACTCACTTTGACCGCGAGAAAACAGTTTGCACTTTAGGCTATGAAGTTTCCTGGCATCGCCGAGAATTTCAGCAAAAGTCTTTCGAGCTCAGCGGAAAAATGGCGCTTTGCCGCTTTCTTGAAATCGACTGACCTAAAATATTTTCCTGTTTCTGACAGGACTTCTCGCTGATTTTCCTCTCTAAAGGTCGAGATTTTCCCTGCTTTCCCCTCTCAAAGTCGAGATACCTCGATCCGCCTTTGGTCTAAATTCCAAAAACAATCTGCATTTCAGGACTCATGTCCTGTCAATTTTCAGCCTCAACTGTCGATCAGTCCAGTGTCAGAGAATTGCTCTGAAGATACCAACAGGGTTGAAGGATCAACCAGAGAGTTAAAGGTCAACTCTCTCATTACCTGAAAGGAGGCATTCAAGGATGAACTAAATGTTGAACATGATTTAGGCCAAGTATCTTGGATCGTCAGGCCACGATTCACAAAACAAGTAGAACGGGACTGTTCTACTAGGCTCGGAAGCCGCTCAAAAACAGAGATCGCAACACGGAGGGAATTGGGATGAATAAAAAC
>JAYUCD010000279.1:0-6889 GCA_043740515.1 Bdellovibrio sp.
GATCAAGTGCTTTGCTGGCCCGGATGGCCAGCAATCCTAGGGCTCGGGAGCGGATGCTCCCGATTGCACGG
The DNA here is from genome assembly GCA_043740515.1 of Bdellovibrio sp. Classification (GTDB taxonomy): domain Bacteria; phylum Bdellovibrionota; class Bdellovibrionia; order Bdellovibrionales; family Bdellovibrionaceae; genus 21-14-0-10-47-8. Next base: position 72 of record JAYUCD010000279.1, read on the forward strand.
ACGCAGAAACTTAATTCCTTAACTGAACAGCATTGATTAGGGGCCCTTTCTTCTTTTTACGGGACCAAATGGCGCGAAAACTTTTATCCAATTCACTGCCAAGTGGTAGTCGGGATCCGATCTTTAAGTATGTCCCATATCAATCGATAACCGGAAGCTCGTCTGGGCTGGAGAGAGAGTTGAGCTGGCCCACTGACACACTGAATTGAGCAAAGTTAGCCAAGAGCTCGGTTCCGGACTTGGTTCCGGGGGAAAGATGCAGTTATCCTGAAAGTATGCAGCTTTGGCGACTCAGTTTTTTTTTCATTTTTAATCTCATTTTTAGTCTGATCTTTGCTTTGAACTTTGCGGGCTGTGCCTCTGTGACCGGTCCGAACCAAATGCTTTCTTCAGAAGTGCGAAAACCTGCTCAGTCTCAGGTGCGAGCCAAAATTTTAACTCGCGATGAAGTGATGGGTTCCAACCGGGCCCGACAATCCAAATTGAATTCCAAGGGTGAATATTATTTTCACAATGTCCGTTCCGCTTTTCCTGACAACGGAAAAAATATGCTTTTGAAAGATCGTGCTTTGGCAAAAGGCTCGGTGACCACAGCGCTTGATCACTCGCCATGGCATTTGCGACTTTATTCAGATCCGATCCGACAGAAACGAAACCGCGATCGCTTTGCTAATTTGAACAAAGTTTTTTATTCGACGGCTTTGACAGAAAAAGAAGCTGGAGTTTTGGCAAGATCGGCGAAGCCCAATCCGACTCAACCTTTTTATCAAACGGAAACTTTGGGACTCGACGACGCCTTTGAGCCCAACAATCAGCCAGATCAAGCCTTCGATCTCTCGAACGCCGAAAGTCAATGGCTTTCCTTTTTGGGAACTGAAGGAGTGCAGTGGGACGAGGACTGGTACAAGATTTGGATCTCACCTCACTATCGGCAGCTCGTCCTTGACCTTCGATTTCAGCATTATCTCGGGGATATTGAAATGCGGCTTTACGATCTGAAGGGTCGTCTGATGGCGGCCTCTCAAGGTTCCGGTGAAGATGGATTTATCAATTTGATTTTGGAAAAAGCCGGAGCCTATTTGGTGCAGATTTCTGGATCCAATCAAGGCAATCATTATGACTTTAAATACTCGACTCAGTTTACCGGTGGTGGTGATGATCAATATCAAGGAAATGAAAGCTTAAAGGCAGCTTTTGATCTGCGCAAATTCGAAGGCAAATGGCTCAGCGAAATCCGCGGTGAAGGTGTCGCCGCCGACGATGATTTTTTTAGGATCCAAGTTGCGAAAGGTCGACAGCGAGTGCTTCTCGATCTTCGTTATGATGTGGACCGCGGAGACGTCGATCTCCGTTTGATGGACTCGAAGGGCCAGATCCTTGCTTCTTCTTCGAATATTGGTGATGACGACTACATTGATTTCACCGTTGCTGAGCCGGGAAATTACTACATCAAGGTTTATCCCTTTGCTCCGCAGGACGGTTTTAACCTCTACGACTTGAAATGGAACAGCGAAAAATCAAGTGCGAAAGCATCCCAAATTGAGGCGTCTAAGTCCTCGCCAAAAAACTCCGAGCGTCTTCCCGCAAAGGCTCAGTAAGCCTTGAATAGCAGTGCTCTTTAAGGCTAACGCGTCAGGTCAGTAGACAGCCTTTTTCAAGTGATTTCAGATAGTTGCGTAAACGGCACAGTTTGCTCTGAGACAATGCTTTGAGCTATCCTAACACTAAGGAGAATCATGCCGAAGCCTGTCCCTTCCCCCTCAGTTTGTCACATTCGTCGCTGTCATGTGTGCAATGAAGTGACCGAAATCGAAGGCGCTGCCGTCAACAAATGTGGGCATTGCGGAAAGCACCTTGCTCCCTTTTATTATTTCGATGAAAGTAAAATGGAAGGGCTCGAGGAGCTCGGTCCCTATTTGAGTATCTGGAAAGAAATGATCTCAACTCCCGGGACCTTCAATCCAATTTGGGGTTTAAGCACTTACTGGCAGGAGAATCATGACGGCAAAGACGGAAGCAGCAAGAGCAATGGCAGTCACTTTGGAGGACATTCGTAAAGCTCGCGAAGTGATCAAGCCGGCGATTCTGCCAACTGATATGAGCCTTTCTCTCAGTGCTTCTAAGCTTCTCGGATGCCAAGTCTATTTCAAATATGAAAATCAGCAAGCCACCGGAAGCTTCAAGCTCAGAGGCGCTTTCAATAAAATTTCCTCACTGACAGCCGACGAAAAAAAACGTGGAGTCGTGGCAAGCTCTGCTGGCAACCATGCTCAAGGTGTTGCACTGAGCGCCACGAGAGCAGGAGTAAAATCCACGGTTGTCATGCCTTTGAATGCTTCGCTGGTGAAAGTACAAGCAACGCGCGACTACGGCGCCGAAGTCATTCTGCATGGAGAAATCTATGACGAAGCTTTCGAATATGCCAAAGAGCTCGAAAAAAAGCATGGTTATACTTTCGTTCATCCTTACGAAGATCCTCTGATCATCGCCGGCCAAGGGACGATTGGACTTGAAATCCTCGAGAAAATTCCACATTTGGAATCAGTTGTGATTCCAATTGGCGGTGGTGGCTTGATCAGCGGCATCGCAACAGCTGTAAAAGCAATCAATCCAAAATGCAAAATTTACGGAGTGCAAAGCAACCAAGCTCCCGGCATGGAAAAACTTTTTCACAAAGACAGTCCGATGGACTCGAAAAAAAGAATCTCTACTATTGCTGATGGAATCGCCATCAAGCGACCCAGTCCTGTGATGTATGAAAATTTTATTTCGAAGTTAGTAGATGATATTTTCACTGTGACGGATGACGAAATTGCCGAAGCCATCGTCTTTCTTTTGGAGCGCGCCAAAACAGTCGTCGAAGGATCAGGTGCGGCTGGGATGGCGGCTGTGATGAATCGCAAGATGAATCTAGGAGCTCACAGCTGTGTTCTCTTGTGTGGTGGAAATATTGATTTGAATATCATCGCCAAGGTTGTGAACAAAGGACTGATCCGCAAAGGTCGATTGGCCGAGCTGTCAGTGATTGTGGATGACTTGCCAGGAAATCTCAATCGCTTGACCAAGACGATTGCCGATCTCGGCGGCAATGTTTTAGAAGTCAAACATGACCGAGTCAGTGCGGGCCTTTCACTAAGAGAAACAAAAATTGATTTCACTTTGGAAACGACCAGTGTGGATCATGCTCAAGCAATTCGTGAAGCCATCACCGCTCTCGGCAGTCGAATTGTTTAGTTAATTTTAGCGGCTGAGTCTTTTGCCGAGTCAGAACTTTTGCCGAAGCCACCGCCGCCGCCGCTTGCCGCAATCACACGATCACCTGCCGCGAGAAGAATTTCACCGTAACTGTTTTCGGCCAATGTTTTTTCTTCGCCGCTTGCAGTGATCACTCGCAGGTCTGACTCCAGTCCATGCAAAGCGCCTTTGAGATTTTTGATCTGAGTGTTCCGGTGACCGATCACCCATTTCAACTTGCAAGCTTGCTTCAGTAAAATTTCGCGAAGTGCTCCATTGCCGCCATTTTTCAAACCTCGGCCGCCTGACGAGGCTCTGATTCCTGTTTGATTGATTTGAAGTGGATACAATTTTTCGATTTTTTCAACCGAAGGCTGTTGCCGAGATAAGGACCAAAAATAATGCGAGTCAACTCCATGCGAGTCGCTGGATGCTCCCGATCCCCCGGAGAGAAAATCAAAATAAATTTTGTCAGGCAAAAATTCAAAGCTCAGAACGATGGGCACGGCTCCGTTGACTCCAAAAGAGCGAGTCGATGTGATCTCCGATAAACTTTGCAAGACGGCTGCAGCAAGCAGTGAAGATGCTTCGGCCATGCCTTCAAAAATTGGTGAGGGGTAGCGAGCATTGAGAAAGCAGCCTTGCGGTGTGGTCACATTGATCAAGGGATAAATTCCTTCATTCAAGAGAAAATCTTCGCCCAAAAAAGCCAGCACAGCTCCCAGACAAGTTCCGTAGGTGCAATGATCGGTCAAAAACAAGCGCTTCGACTGAGAGGTCCCATCAAATTCAAAATGAATTTGATCCGCCATAATTTCTGTGTGCAATCGAATCGACTCCCCAGTATCGAAAGCCAGAGTCATCCGCGTTTCGCCGTGAGGTAAATCGGCCAGCCTTCGCAAAATACGCTGTTTGGTTTCCTGAATCATCGCAGCCTGAGTATTTCGATGAAATGTCAGTGGATTTTTTTGTCCCCACTTTTGCAAAAGATCGATTTTTAGCCATAATTTTTCCAAAACTTTAGCAATGCGTTCTTGAAAACCGGAAGGACACTGCGGATGTGAAGCAATTGCATCCATCACACTTGAATTCAATTTGCGATCGGCTGCGATGGGCGTTGGAGGGATGCGGATGCCTTCGTCCTCCAAGCGCAACGCCCGAGCTAATTTCGGTTTGAAGCGGGTTCGGCAGGTTAAATAAAAATCTTGGTCGCCAATGCGAAACAAAGTGATCAAACTCATCGCTGTTAAAATACTGCTGCCACTGTAGGGATCGTTGGTCAAGACGACCTCGCCTGGTTTCAATTTAAAATAGCGAGACACCACCTGAGTGACAGGAGCAAAAGTTCCCACATCCGGTAAGGTTTCATATTTCACTCCGAGCAATTGCAGATCTGAATTCAAGATAGCCGCAGCTTCAAAGGAGGCCAGGGATTCGCGGAGAACATGGGTCAGCTCATAAATTTCAGAGAATGAACTCATACAATTGAACCTTTTGAGTTGTGCAAAGAAAGAAGCTCTCGGTCTTGCGCTTGTGGATCCAAATGAATCGCCTTGCCTGTCCATTTTTTTTCGATGGAGGCGAAAAGAGTGGGAGCAAAAAAGCCCGTTACGACCAAGTTTTCAATTGGAGCATCGGCTAAAAACTGAGATTCTGTGACGACCCGAGAAACCACTTGTTCCCGCAAAAGCTTTGTCAGTTTTTCAGAAGAAAATTTATCCAGTTCCGGGACATTTTTGATCAAAGCACTGAACTGATCTTTGAGGCGTGCGACGCCTTTTTCTTGAATTTGAGTCAAAGGCAATTTGAATTCATAATTGAGCAGATCAAAGACAGTTGGCTTCAGAGCGCGTCCAAAGCAGAGGGGGCCGGGTTCAAAACCCAATTCATGCCGAGAGAAAGAAACTCCGCCAAAAAATCCTGTGGTCATTTCCAAAGTGGGTTGGATATTCAGTTTGACTGATTTCACGGTCTCACTTTCTATTTGTCCCCAAGGACTGTGCCAGTAAGCCGAACGCTCTTTCATAGAAATCAAATGCCAATCTTCTAAACCCAAATACAAAATATGGGTTGCCGATTTTTGGAAACTTTTTTCTAAAGCTGTCACCCATGCAAATAAGCTTCCGACAATTTGATTTTTGTCCGCTAAGAAATTTTCTAATTGATCACTGAGAAACGAAAATTCAACGGGCTCGGATTCAAAACTTTTACCGAGATCTTCTGCATGCTCTTGGAAAGCTCCCGATAGGCAGGCGTTGATCACATTTTTTCTCCAGGCCGGCATCTCGTCTAAGGAATTTTCATTGCGTGGGCTCGCAAAAACTTCGTATCCTTGTTCTTTGAAGTATTGAGCGGCTCTTTGTTGATGCTCAGGATTGAGATTTGCAAAAACCAGATTGATACAAACTCTTTTCACGGACAGCGCTTTTAATTTTTCATTGAGTATTTCTAAATCCGAGATTTGCAAAGGCTTCATGATTTCCCCGGCGGATGAAATTCTTTCCGACAAACCAAAAATTAAATCCTTCGATGCCAAGGCTTCTTGTCGATAGGGCCGCAAATCAAAATGAGCAGGCAAGATCGGCTGGCGCAAGATCGGCCAGGTTTCAAAACCCGCAGTTACAATCTGAGCAACCGTTCCACCTAATTTTGCGTCCAAGATTTTTTCGAGATAGCGAGAGCTTACAGTCAGATTTTCCGGTCGGCCGTTCTCTTGCCAAAATTTTTTCAAAGATGCCCCAAGTGGTTCTTGAGGAAGATAAAATCGTCTTCTCACTTTGAGAGCCTGATTTTCAAAGAGTCCAACTTCAGCAAAGGAAAGTCCAACTTGGAGAAATGCTTGAATCGCCATCTAACTCAGTTTCTACTTGATTCAATTGAAATAATAGTTACAACTAATCGCCGTTCTCGCATCTTAAGTAAAGCAAATCTTAACAGCAAGATTTCAATTCAATTTTTCCAAGGAATGCATTGATGAAAGTGTCAGAGGCCATTTTAAATTTAACCGCTTACAAACCTGGAAAACCCATTTCTGAAACGAAACGTCAGTATGGATTGACCGAGGTGGTTAAATTGGCGAGCAACGAAAATCCTCTGGGCATTTCAGCAAAAGTGAAAGAGGCGCTAAAGAAGGCCCTCTCCGAGGCCCACCGTTACCCAGATGCGTCATGTTTTGAGCTGGTGCAAAAAATATCGAAACTTTGGAAAGTGCCAGCTGCCAATATTTCTGCAGGCAATGGTTCTGACGAATTGATTGATCTTTTGATTCGAATTTATTGCGAGGCAGGAGATTCGATTCTCACCAGCGAAGCCGCTTTCGTTGCTTACTCGGTTCGTGCCGGAGCTTCTCGGGTCTCGCTGACCCGCAAGTCATGCTCCAGGCTCACGCAGCGGCTAATGCCCTAGAATGGCTCGGGTTACCTGAAGCGAGAATTCCCCTAGCTCAAGCTGTTTTAGCCATTGCGACCGCCCCTAAAAGCAATAGTGCCGTTGAAAGCATCGACCGCGCTATGGCTTATGTAAGAGAACACCCCACAGGGGAAGTGCCCGCCTACCTTAAAGACAGTAGCTATCCAGGTGCTAGC